>JBGSBQ010000092.1:0-9874 GCA_041730475.1 Sphingomonadaceae bacterium | reverse complement strand
CAGGAAGAGTCGATGCTGTACGAGCACCAGAAGCACGACGGCACCCTGCCCATCATCGGCGTCAACACCTTCCGCAATCCGAAAGGTGGCAGCGCACCGCAGACCATCGAACTGGCGCGTTCGACCGACGATGAAAAGCAGTCGCAGTTGCAGCGGCTGGACGACTTCCATACCCGCCACGCAGCGCAATCATCACAGGCACTGGCGGCCCTGCAGCAGGCAGCGATCGACAACGCCAATGTGTTCGAGAAGCTGATGGAAGCGGTGCGGGTCTGCTCGCTGGGCCAGATCACCACTGCGCTGTTCGAAGTCGGTGGCCAGTACCGCCGCAATATGTAAGCGTCGTAGCGTCCAGTGGCCGCAACGACGGCCAAGCCACCTATTGCAATGGTGGGCCAACCGTGGCGCCGGGTACCAGCACCGGCTGCCACAGTTCCTGCAATTGCTCTGGCGGCGTGCCGCTGGTCAGTGCCAGCAGCATGGCGATCATGCGTGCACCGGCCTGACGCGGGTCAGGCTGATCGATGGTAGTCACATTCGAGCAGGCCAGCGTATCGGCCATATGGCCCCACACAATGACCGACATCTGCTTGCCAATCTCCACGCCCGCATCCACCAGCGCGCGCACCGCGCCCACTCCGGACAAATGGTTATCGATGATGACGGCAGTCGGCGCCGGTGAACACGCCAGCAGCTGCTGCATGGCGTGATGGCCGCAGCGGCGGTCGAAGCTGTTATCGATCAGATAGCGCGGATCGACGGCCAGCCCGGCCTGCGCCATGCCCGCCACAAAACTGTCGCGGCGCTGCTGTGCAAAGTTCAGCGACAGAGGCGCGCTGACCAGCGCGATGCGCTGATGGCCCTGCGCCAGCAAATGCGTCAGCGCCAGCCGGATGCCAGCCTCGTTATCGTAATCAAACCACGCATACGGCGTCGCCAGTTCGGTGCGGCCATGGGCAACAAACGGAAAACCACTCTGGCTCAGGAAGGCAATCCGCTCGTCATGCACCATGGTGCGGCTGACCACCAGCCCATCCACGCGCCGCCCCCGCACGATCTGCTGATAGGACGGCAGCTCGTTCTGCGGCGACACCGGCGCGATGATCAGGTTCTGGTTGACCGCTTCCAGCGCGGCCGACATGCCACCCACCACATCAAGGAACATGGGATCGCCCAGGTCGGCGGGCAGCAAGGGATAGATGATGCCGAACACATTGGTACGGCCCAGCGCCAGACTGCGCGCCATCGGATTGGCCTGATAGCCAGCCTCGCGCGCCGCCCGCAGTACCCGTTCACGAGTCCGGTCGCTGACCTCGGGATAGCCGTTCAAAGCCCGGCTCACCGTGGTTTTCGACATGCCCAGCATGCTGGCAAGACTCTTCAGATTCATGGGTAAGGCTTTAATGTTGACCGCTGATTATAGCGGAGCCATCAAACTCGGCCCCAGTGCCATCCACGGCCTTTTTGAAAAAATACAACATGATCAGGATGACAGTGATCGGCAACAGCGTCAGGTAAAACGCGAAATGGCCGCTGAAATTGCCGAACACATAGCCGGTAATCAGCGAGCCGGTAGTGCCGCCCAGCGCCGAAAAAATCACCAGCAGGCCGGTCATGGCCGAGTGCTGCTGCTTGGGCAGTGAGCTCAGCATCACCGAATTGATGCCGGGGTAGATGGGTGCCATGAACAGGCCGATCAGCGGGAACAGGAAGGTGGCCAGCGGCGCCGTACTCCAGCTGATGCTCGGGTCGAGCACCACATTGCGGGTCAGCGGCAAGGCCAGCAGCACCGTCGCGCCCATGCCGACCACGCAGGCATTCAGCACCGGATACCAGTTCAGGCGCCGCATCAGCACCCCGGCCGACAATCGGCCGATCGCCAGACAGGCGGCAAAGATGCTGGTCACCTGCACGCTCATCGCAGCCGGCAGGTGCAGGATTTCGTTATTAAACGTCGGCAGCCAGGTACCCACGCTCTGCTCAATCAGCACATACAGGAAGGCGGTGAGGATGAACACGCAGACCAGCGGTTTCAGCATCAGCTTCAACATGGCGGCAAAATCCTGCCCCAGACTTTGCCCGGAGGGCGCCGCGCTGATCTCAGCATTGAACGGCGTCACCAGCAGCAGCAGGAACACCAGCACGCACAGGCCGGCCAGCAGCCAGTACACCTGCAGCCATGCCGTCGATTGCGGGTTGGCGGAGTCGATGAAGTAGCTGAATACCCAGTAGGCGCTCAGCACGCCCAGCATGAACACACCTTCCAGCAAATTCATGCTGCTGGCGTGCTGGCGGCGGTCGGTCGCGATCAGGCCCAGCGTCGCATACACCGACACCTTGACCAGCGCGAACGCCACACCCACGCTCAGGAACAGCAGCTTGGCGGTCCAGAACGCGGGCGTCAGTGGCATCGCGACGCAGCCCGCCGTCACGATTGCCAGCGCGATCAGCATCGCTTTCCGGTAGCCAAGGCGCGGCAGCAGCGACGCCACCAGAAAGGATACGATCGCAATCGGTAAATCCTTGTAGCCTTCGAGCACACTGGCGCTGGCCTTGCTGACGCCGTAGTTGTTAATCACTTGCAGGATCACCGTACCGACGCTGTTCAGCAGTATGCCGAACAGAAAATAGATCAGGAACAGGGCCCACAAGATGCGCTGGTTTTTCATGCTGTCTCCGTTATTTTTATTGTGTTTTTTCAGAGGGCCGCGAATTTGAACTCGCTTAGGCCCGGAATCACGCGGTCAGCCTGGGTCAGTACGTCGGGCTGGCCGACCCCCAATGCAAACATGCCGGCCGCCTTGATCGCGGCCACACCGGCCACCGCATCCTCAACCCCGAGGCAGTCAACCGGCGCCACGCCCAACTCGCGCGCCGCCTTCAGGAAGATTTCCGGATCAGGCTTGCCGCGTGCGATGGTCGCGGCATCGACCACGTAATCGAATTTGTCGGCGATGCCCAGATGATCGAGCACTGTGAAGGCATTCTTGCTGACCGAGGCCAGGCCGATCTTCAGGCCCGCAGCGCGCACGGCATCGAGCGCCTGCACCGCGCCCGGCAACAGGTCGGCCGCCGACATGCTGTGGATCAGGGTCTGGTAATGGGCGTTCTTGGCATCCGCCAGCGCCAGCTTTTCTTCCGGCGTGTAGTGGCGGCTGGATGAAGCCAGAATCAGGTCCAGCGATCCCATGCGGTCGATGCCCTTCAGGTGTTCATTGAAGGCCTGGTCGAAATGCACGCCCTCGCCTTGCGCCAGACGCTGCCACGCAAGGAAATGGTAATGCGCGGTGTCGGTGATGACGCCATCGAGGTCGAAGATAACGGCTTTGAATCGGATAGTCATGCCAGCTCCTTAAATGGTGCGCGCCTGCACGGGCGCGGACAGCGTCAGCGTCAGCGCTTCGCCATGGTGGCTGCAATCGATCAGCTCGCCCTGCAACAGGCGATATTCGACGCGGCCCGGTTCCACATGCACTTCCAGCAGCGCAGCGCGGAAGTGGATCTTGAAGGTGTAGTGCTGCCACTGCTTGGGCAGCGTCGGCGCGAACTGCAGCGCGCCGTTCACCACCCGCATACCGGCGAAGCCATACGCCACGCCCAGCCAGGTGCCGGCCATCGCCGCCGTGTGCACGCCGTAGTGGGTATTGCCGTGGGTGTCGTCGAGGTCGAGGCGGGCCGTCTCCATGAAATAGTCATAGGCCTTGTCGTGGTAGCCGACTTCCGCCGCGATGATGCTGAAGATGCAGGACGACAGCGAGGAATCATGGGTAGTCACTGCTTCGTAATAATCGAAGTCACGCCGTTTGTCGTCCAGCGTGAACTGGTCGGACAGCAGCAGCAGCGCCAGCACCACACCGGCCTGCTTGCAGACCTGATGGCGGTAGATCACCATCGGGTGGTAGTTCAGCAGCAGCGGGTAATGCTCCTTCGGCGTGGCGGCGAAATCCCACACTTTCTTGTTCAGGAAGCTGTCGTCCTGAGCGTGGATTTGCAACGGCTCGTCATACGGCAAATGCATCAGCGCGGCGGCGCGGCGCCAGGCCGCCGGTTCATTCGGATCGAGCGCCGTCAGACCGGCGATGCGTTCGAACTCGTCTGGATATTCCTGCACCAGACGCTCGGCGATGGCGGCCGCAAAATTCAGGTGCATCTGCGCCATCGCATTGGTGTAGTAGTTGTTGTTGACCAGCGCCGTGTACTCGTCCGGTCCCGTCACCTGATTGATGACGAAGCGACCTTCGCGGTCATAACTGCCGATGCCGGTCCAGATGCGCGCCGTTTCGATGACGATTTCGGCGCCATGGCGCAGCAGGTATTCGTCATCGCCGGTGGCTTCCATGTACAGCTTGATCGAGTAGGCGATGTCGGCATTGATGTGGTATTGCGCCGTGCCAGCCGGGAAATAGGCCGAGCATTCCTCGCCGGCGATGGTGCGCCACGGGTACAGCGCGCCCTTGGCATGCGACATCTGACGGGCCCGTTCGCGCGCCAGCGGCAGACCGGCGTAGCGGTACTCCAGCAGCTTGCGGGCGATCTCGGGCTTGGAATACAGGAAGAAGGGGAAGATGTAGATCTCCGTATCCCAAAAATAATGGCCCTCGTAACCCTCGCCGGTAACACCCTTGGCCGAAATATTGGTGCGGCCATCGCGGCCCACCGATTGCAGCAGGTGGAACTGGTTGAAGTGAATGCCCTGCTGGAGCGCATCGTCGCCGGCGATCTGGACGTCGGCCTGCTGCCAGAAATCGGCCAGATACTGCTGCTGGGCCAGCCGCAAGTCCTCGAAGCCGCCAGCGCGGGCGCTGGCCAGCGTGTCCTTGCTGCGCGCCATCAGTTCCGCCTCGGGATAGTCACGCGACGAAAAATAACTGCCGTATTTGCTCAGCACCACGGCCTTGCCGGGCTCGGCCTGCCATTCATAAGTCTGGGTCAAGCGCTGCTCGGCGCGAGCGATGGTCAGCGTGGCGGCGGCGCCGGCCAGTTCGGTATCGGTGGCGCTGACCAGCAGGAAGCCGCTGTTGTGGGTACGCTGCACCAGCGCCGCAAAGCCGACATTCTGTTCCTGCCCGACCAGATGCAACGACTGGCCGGAAATGGCCGAGCCGACGCGCGGATCGTCGCCCGCTTCCAGATTCTTCACCGCGCCGTCCAGCACCGACACCAGCCGCAGTCGCCCAGTGAAGTCTAGCGGCGTGACCTGATACTCGATCGCAAACAGGTGCTTGTTGTCGAAGCACACCATACGCCGGCTCTGCACCGCCACGCGGCGGCCCTGCGGCGAGGTCCATTCGAGCGTGCGGGTCAGCAGGCCGGTGCGCAAGTCCAGCACCCGCTCATAGTGCTGCAAGCTGCCTTGCAGCAAATCGAAGCGCTCATCGTCCAGCCACAACTCGATGCCTTTGGCGTTCGGCACATTCAGCATGAACTGGTTGGTCTTGGCCAGGCCGAAGGCCGCCTCCGGATACTGAATCGGTTCCGATTCGTAAAAGCCATTCAGATAGGTGCCGTCCAGCGAGGTACCGGCCGGGCCGCTATAGCCCTCCTCATGGCTGCCGCGCAGACCGATGTAACCATTGCCAAGCGCGAACAAGGTCTCATCGAGGAAATGCGAGGCGGTATCGAACGAGGTCTCCCGAATGCACCAGGCTTCGAGCGGATAAGTAGGGGTGGGACGGGCTGGCTGCTGCACAGTGCAATCCTTTAAAACACGTTAAATAATCATCCAAAACGCATCAAAAGCGCATCCAAAGCGGTTTGGATTTTGGAAAACAGTTAAAAACTGGTCAATTCTTGGAATTCTCAGGTCTGGCGCACCATCAGCATGGTCGGCAGCATCTCGGACTGCACCGGGTGGCCGTCGATCAGGCCCAGCATTTTCTTGGCCAGCAGCACGCCACCATCGCGCAGGTATTGGTGCACGCTGGTCAGCGGCGGCACAAAGCTGGCCGCGCCGGGCGTGTCGTCGTAGCCGATGACGGAGACATTCTCCGGCACCCGCAAATTCTTTTCCGCCAGCGCGCGGATCGCGCCCATCGCCAGCAGGTCGCTGGCGGCGAATACGCCATCAAAACTGGCGCCTTTCTTCTTCAACAGCGCCGAAATGCTGTCAAATCCGGCCTCAAAGGTGAACGCCTTGGGGCGGATGATATGCACCGTGGCCTGGCCGCCCATGGCCGCGATAAAACCGGCGCAACGCTCCTGCACCTCGGCGTGATCGACGTCGCCGAGGAACACCAGCTTTTGCCGGCCCTGCGCGATAAAGCGTTCAGCCGCGCTGATGCCGCCCTTGCGGTTGTCCGAACCGACCACGATGTAATCGGTATCCGGCGCCGGCGCACCCCACACCACCAGCGGCATGCCGGTCTGTTGCAAAGTCTTCACAGCTTCGCCATGCGAACCCTGGCCCAGCAGGATCAGGCCGTCGGCACCCTGCACCGGCGCCGTGTTCATCAATTGTTTGGAAGTCAGCACCACGCTGTAGCCGGCCGTGGTCAGTTCCTGCGTGATCCCGCCCAGCAATTCGAGCGGATACGGGTCGGACATCGGCCGTCCCCGCACCGGCGTCATTTCCACCACCACCGCCACCGAATAGCTGCGCCGCATGCGCAAATTGCGGGCGCTGATGTTCAGGCGATAACCACGCTCCGTGGCCAGCTGGCGGATTTTCTCCCGGGTTTCCGGCGTCACCAGCGGACTGTCGCGCAGGGCCCGCGATACCGTGATCTTGGACACGCCAGCCAGCTTGGCCAGGTCTTCCATGGTCAATGCCGTCTCGGTCTTGCGGGCTCCAGTTTTGTTCGCAGGCATTAGTTACTCGTCAAGGTAGCGTGGTAGGCGGACGCATTATGACAGATTTTTTTCTGTTGTAAGAAAAAATGACATCGATAACATTTCAATTGACATCGATAACATTTCTTGTTTCAATGGCCACTCTCCCGCCCATGCCACCATCCCAGCATCGGCGGAAGATGGGGATAGAACTGCCTTGCATGCCGTTGTTGAGAGGTAGCGCACTGTCCGGAGACGACACGATTCATACCAATAAGAAAGCACAACCCGATGAAAACCCAGCACAAGTTTTTGTTATCCTCGATCAGCATTGCCGTGCTGACCCTGAGCCAACAGGCCGCCGCCCAGCAGGCCGCCGACAGCAAACCCGCCAAAGACGCCGTAGCGACTGAAATGCAACAAGTGGTCGTTACCGGCTCCGCCACCGGCGGCACCCGCAAGATCGACGCCTCCTACTCGATCACCACGGCGTCCGAAGAACAGATCAAGCAAGCCGCGCCCAGCAGCACCGCCGATTTGCTGAAAGTAGTCCCGGGCGTGTACGCCGAATCGAGCGGCGGCAATGCCGGCGCCAACATCGAAGTGCGCGGCTTCCCGTCCGGCGGCGACGCTCCTTTCGTCACCGTACAGATGATGGGTTCGCCCCTGTACCCGACCCCGACCCTGTCCTTCATGGAAAACTCGTCGCTGTTCCGGATTGACGATACGGTCGAGCGCGTCGAAGTCCTGCGCGGCGGCCCCAGCACGATTTACTCGAACGCCCAGCCCGGCGCCACCGTCAACTTCCTGCTGAAAAAAGGCAGCGATACGCCAGAAGGCAGCCTGCGCGTCAGCACCGGCACCGGCAGCACCCGCCGCGTGGACGGCTACTACGGCGGCAAGCTCGGCGATGGCTGGTATGCCAGCATCGGCGGCTTCAGCCGCACCAGCCAGGGCGTGCGCAATGGCCAGTTCCCAGCCGACGAGGGCAGCCAGCTGACCGCCACCCTGACCCGCAAGCTGGATCAGGGCGAACTGACCCTCTACGCCCGCACCACCGATGACAAGAATGCCTTCTACACCGGCGTGCCGCTGGTCAGCGCAACCAGCAACGGCGGCAAGCCATCGGCCTTCCCCGGCTTCGATCCGCTGACCGGCACCCCGCTGAGCAACGAACTGCGCAATGTGGTGCTGGAAGTTGCGCCCGGCCAGACCGTCTCGAAAGACCTGGCCGATGGCCGCGGCCTGCACGCCACCGTGTTCGGCGCCGACTTCGAACAGACCCTCAATGGCTGGAAAATCAGCAATAAATTCAATCACTTCAACGGCGATGCCCCGACGCTGGCCCTGTTCACCGGCAACTCGCCGCTGACCATGTCCGCTTATCTGAGCAATGCCGTGGCCAGCGCCAATGCCGACGCCGCCGTCACCAAGGCCGCCGGCAAGCCCGCCACCAAGGGCACGGCCGTGTATGCCGCCGATGGCACACCAGTCGCCGCCAACCAGCAAGTAATGCAGGCCGGGATCTGGTCGGTCGAGAAAAAACTGAAATCGACCACCGATGAATTCCGCGTCAGCAAGGAACTGGTGCCGCACCACACCGTCACCGCCGGCATGTACTTCGCCGACTATTCCTCGCATGACCTGTGGTATCTGGGGAACAGCACGCTGATGACGGCCACCAGCAATGCGCGTCCGATCAGCGTCAAGCTGGACAATGGCGTCATCGTCGCCAACGCCGCCGGCCGCGACGGCGCCACCTTCTATGCCGTCAACGCCAATTACAACGGCCACAACACGGCGGCCTTCATTTCGGACGACTGGCAGATCAACGACGTCTTGCGCATCGATGCGGGCGTGCGCAGCGAACGCCAGCGCCTGAACGGTTCGCTGGCCAACCTGACCAGTGGCGACGCCGACAACAATCCGCTGACCATCTACAACAACAATACCTCGATGACGACGGCTGCCACTACCGGCCTGACCCGCAACGACACGGCCACCTCCTACACCATCGGCGGCAACTACAAGCTGGCCAAGGATTTCAGTATCTTCGCCCGCGCCAACTCGGGTCACGGCCTGCCGACCTTTGAAGACTTGCGCAACAACGGCACCCAGAGCAACGTCAACAACACCACGCTGCTGCCCCAGGTCGACGTCAAGCAATATGAGCTGGGCCTGAAAACGGTGGGACCGGCCTATAGCGCCTACCTGACCTTCTTCCACAACGACTTCAAAGGCGTGCCTTACCAGCAATTCCTGGCCGATGGCACCAAGATCGCGTCGGTCGGCGGCTCCAAGGCGGATGGTGTGGAATTCGAACTGGCCGTGCGTCCGCTCAGCAACCTGCAAGTGACGCTGACCGGTGACTATCAGGATTCGACCTATAAGGACTTCGGCCCCAACAGCGGCAACCGCGTGCAGCGCCAGCCCAAGCTGCAATTCCGCCTGACGCCGACCTACCGCATCCCGTTCGGCGACGACCATGACGCCAAGCTGTACGCGACCTACACCTCGATCGGTGAACGTTTCTCGGACGTGGAAAACCAGCAGGTGCTGCCGAAGTACAACACCATCGATGCCGGTGTCCTGCTCAGCCTGGGCAGCAAAGTCGAGCTGCGCCTGTCGGGTAACAACCTGAGCAATGAACTCGGTCTGACCGAAGGCAACGCCCGCATCGTCGGTGCCGGCGCCGGTGGTACGGTGTTTGCGCGACCGATCTTTGGCCGTTCGTGGGAAGCGTCGCTGCTGTACCGCTTCTAAGTCCTGCCTGATTTTGCAGTAAAAACTATCCCTCATTCGCCGGCCGAGTTCGCTCGCCGGCTTTTTTTTGTCTGTGCATCCATGAACTTATTCAAGCGTATCGTGCTAGCCCTGCCCCTGCTAGCACTGCCCCTGCTGGCCAGCGCCAGCGACGCCGATGGCTGGAACGTCCATGCCGTACCTGTGGCCGGCGCGCCGTATTTTGGCGTCACCGTTGCCAACGGCATGATCGGCCTGGTCTCGGCGCGCGAGCCCATGCAGCTGGCCGAAACAGTGCTGAACGGCGCCTATGACAACTACGGCCGCGGCCGGGTCGACAATATCCTGAAGGGCTTCAACTTCA
>JBGSBQ010000091.1:0-9941 GCA_041730475.1 Sphingomonadaceae bacterium | reverse complement strand
CCTCGATGCGCTATACCTCGACCTGCACCGCAATCCAGAGCTGTCGCTGCAGGAGGAGCAGACCGCTGGCAAGATGGCGCGCCAGCTGCGCGAGGCCGGCTACAGCGTGACCGAGCGGGTCGGTGGCTGGGGTGTGGTCGGGGTGTTGAAAAACGGCGCCGGGCCGACCCTGATGATACGCACCGACATGGATGCCTTGCCGGTCAAGGAGCAAACCCGGCTGCCGTATGCCAGCAGCGTCATGGCCCGTGACCCGGCGGGCAACACGGTGCCGGTGATGCACGCCTGCGGTCATGACATGCACATGGCGGCCTGGGTTGGTGCTGCCACCCTGCTGGCGCGCGCCAAGGATAAATGGCATGGCACGCTGGTGTTCATCGGCCAGCCAGCCGAGGAAGTGGTGCAGGGCGCCGAAGCGATGATCAAGGATGGCTTGTTCACGCGCTTCCCGAAGCCGGACATGGTGCTTGGCCTGCACGATACCAGCGCGCTGCCGGCCGGGAAAGTCAGCGTCGTCGCCGGGCCCGCATCGGCGGCCTCGAACTCGGTCGACATCACTTTTTATGGCAAGGGCGGACACGGCGCCGCGCCGCACACCACCATCGATCCGCTGCTGATTGCGGCGCGCGCCGTGGTGACCTTGCAGACCATTGTCGCGCGCGAGATCAATCCCTTCGATCAGGCCGTGGTCACCGTGGGTACCTTCCATGCGGGGACCAAGCGCAACATCATTTCCGATGCGGCGAAACTGGAGCTGACGGTGCGCTCCTTCAAGCCGGAGGTGCAGCAGCACCTGCTGGCATCGATCACCCGCATCGCCAAGGCGGAAGCGCAAGCGGCCGGTGCGCCGCGCGAGCCACTGGTACGGATCGACCCAATGGAAGCGAGCGAGGTGGTGGTCAACGATCTGGGGCTGGCGGCGCAATTGCAGGTCGCGCTCAGCAAACAGATGGGCAAGGAGAACGTCCTGACTATCCTGCCCAGCTCCGCGTCCGAGGACTTCGGCGTGTATGGCCGGGTGGCAGGGGTGCCGTCGCTGCAACTGCGGGTGGGTGCGGTCGAACCGGGTCTGTATGCCAAGGCCAAGGCGGACGGCACGGTGCTGCCCAGCCCGCACAGTCCTTTCTTTGCACCGGACCGCGAACCGGCCATCCGCGCCGGAGTCGCGGCGCTGACCTGGTCGGCGCTGGAACTGTTTGCGCACCCGGCAGCCAAGGTGCAGCCTTAATCGGGCATGGTGCCTAAAGCTTCGGTTTTGGTACGGAATGCGATAGCCAGTTTGGTGGCCGCTTCCGGCCGGTCGGCCGTAATGCGACTGAGAATTTCTTGCAAGCGCTCCAGAGCGCGTTGCGCCAGTAAATGGGGCGTTCAGGCGCCATGACGCGCGAACGCACAATACGCGGACGCCGGCAGTGCTGCCGGCGTCCAGGCATTTACAGCGGCTGCAGCGGCTGCAGTGGAATCGTGCCGGGCAGCGTGGTGGGGGTGGCGCACGGCTCTTCGTCGAAGGCGATGTCGCCCAGCGGATTGGCCACGCCATCGGCCTTGATGTCGGTAAAGCCGAACAGGTCGCGGTCCATCAGGTGCGACGGTACCACCGTCGACAGCGACGAGAAGATGTTGTCGACCCGGCCCGGGAATTTCTTTTCCCATTCGCGCATCAGCCCTTTGATCTGCTTGCGCTGCAGGTTTTCCTGCGAGCCGCACAGGTCGCACGGGATGATGGGGAAGCCCTTGACCTCGGCGTAGCGCTCGGTATCGACTTCCTTCACATAGGCCATCGGACGGATCACCATGTGCTTGCCATCGTCCGACACCAGCTTGGCCGGCATGCCCTTGATCTTCCCGCCGAAGAACATATTCAGGAAGAAGGTTTCGAGGATGTCGTCACGGTGGTGGCCGAGCGCGATCTTGTTGCAGCCCAGTTCATCGGCCACGCGGTACAGGATGCCGCGCCGCAGGCGCGAGCACAGCGAGCAGGTGGTCTTGCCTTCCGGGATCAGGCGCTTGACGATGCTGTAGGTATCCTGGTTCTCGATATGGAACGGGATGCCCAGCTGCTTCAGGTAGGCCGGCAGCACATGGTCGGGGAAGTTGGGCTGTTTCTGGTCCAGATTGACGGCGATGATCTCGAAATTGATCGGCGCCCGCTCGCGCAGCGTCATCAGGATATCCAGCAGCGCATACGAATCCTTGCCGCCGGACAGGCACACCATCACCTTGTCGCCGTCTTCAATCATGTTGAAGTCGCCAATGGCCTGGCCGACCAGGCGGCACAGGCGCTTGTGCAGCTTATTGTTTTCGTGCGCGATCTTTTCCATCGACTTGGCGCTGGCGGGCGCCTCTTGCATCACGGCATTCATGCGGCCTCCTTGATACGGAATACCTCCACGCCCACGCCTTCGCAATCAGGATAGACGTCCGGCTTCATGGTCGAGACGCGCGCGGCGCGCACGCGCGGGTGGGCCAGCATCGCGCTGACGATGTCGTCTACCAGCGTTTCCTGCAGCTGGACGTGGCCCTGGTGCATGCGCTTGGCGATGGTGTCGCGGATGAAGTCGTAATCGACCACTTCGTCCAGATTGTCCTGCGTCGGGGTCGAGTCGGACAGCGGGATGTACAGGTCAACATTGATCAGCAGGCGTTGCTCGCCCTTTTTCTCGAATTCGTAGACGCCGATGTTAATCAGGACTTCGTAATTGCGCAGGAACAGCCGGCGGCAATCGTTCAAATGCGGGTGGGACAGGGCGGACAACATGGCTAGGCTTTCTCAATAAGGTGAACAGGAGCAATCTACAGGGGCAATCTTTACTTGGCGAGGAACATTACATCGCGCGCCAGCGGCATCAGGTGCTGGCCGCCGTCGACCAGCAGCGTGGTGCCGGTCATGGCGCGCGCGCCGGCCGCATACAGCACGGCGGCGACGATGTCGTCCGGGGTGCTGGAACGGCCTAACGGGGTCTGCTGGTGAGCGTTGTCAAAGCCGGCCTGGCTCTGGTCGCCGGACACCAGCGTAATGCCGGGCGCCACGCCGACCACCCGCACCGTCGGGGCCAGCTGCTGGGCCAACATGGTGGTGGCGGTCTGCAGCGCGGCCTTGGACAGGGTGTACGATAAAAAATCCGGATTGAGATTGTACAGTTTTTGGTCGAGCAGGTTGATCGCGACCGCTTGCGACCCGGCCGGCGTGGCCGCATACAGGGCCTGGGTCAGCAAAATTGGCGCGCCGACATTGGCGTGCATGTGCTGGTCAAGGCGGGCCAGACTGAAGTCGGTGGCGCTGTCGTATTCGAATAACGAGGCATTATTGACCACACAGTGCACCGGCCCCAGCGCAGCGGCGGCCTGGGCCAGCAACTGGCGCACCGCCGCCTCGTCCGCCAGATCGCAGGGCAGGGCCACGGCGCGCCGCCCCAGCGCTGTGATGGCGTCGAACACCTCGTGCGCCTCGGCTGCCGACTGCCGGTAGTGCACGGCCACGTCCCAGCCGGCGCGCGCCATGCCGAGCGCGATGGCGCGGCCGATGCGGCGCCCGGCGCCGGTGACCAGCGCGACGGGCGCGCCATGGGTATGGTCAGACGGATAAGCTTGTGCAGTTGTCATGTGTATATGTGATGGTTGATCAGCTTGAACTGGCGGCGCCCGGCGCCAATTCGCTACAATGCCGGAATGTCCCTACCCGTACCCGATAGCGACGCGCTGGCCGCGTCCCATGCCCTGCAGCACCTGATTGCCGCCGACATCGCGCAGCACGATGGTGCTATTTCCTTTGCCCGCTATATGGAACTGGCGCTGTATGCGCCCGGCCTCGGCTACTACAGCGGCGGTGCCGCCAAGCTGGGCCAGGATGGCGATTTTACAACCGCGCCCGAGCTGACGCCGCTGTTTGGCAGCGCACTGGCGCAGGTGGCAGCCGCTATTATGGCGCAAAGCGCGCCTGAGCTCCTTGAATTCGGCGCCGGCACCGGCAAGCTGGCGTTCGACGTGCTGACCGAGCTGGCGGCGGCCGGTGTCACGGTCGAGCATTATTACATCGTCGAGCTGTCTGGCGAGCTGCGCGCGCGCCAGCAGCAGGCGCTGCGCGGGTTCCCGCAAGTGGTGTGGCTCGATGCCTTGCCGGATGCGTTCAGCGGCGTGGTGCTGGGCAACGAAGTGCTGGACGCGATGCCGGTGCAACTGGTCAGCAAGCATCCGGACGGCTGGCAAGAACTGATGGTGACGGTGCGCGACGGCCGCTTTGACTATCTGGAACGGCCGGCCGACGCCGCGCTGCAGGCGCAGATTGTGCGTCAGATCACTGAGCATGACAGCCTGCCGGTCGGCTATATCAGCGAAGTGCATGGCACCGCCTGCGGCTTCATGGCGACGCTGGCGCGCATGCTGGCGCGCGGCCGTGGTGGTGCCGCCATTTTGCTGGACTACGGTTTCCCGGCCCATGAGTATTATCTGGGCCAGCGCGCCACCGGCACCCTGATGTGCCATTACCGCCACCACGCCCATCCGGACCCGTTCTACTACCCGGGACTGCAGGACATCACGGCCCACGTCGACTTCACGGCGATGGCACTGGCGGCGCAGGACGCCGGCATCGGGGTGCTGGGCTATCTGAACCAGGCTGGCTTCCTGCTGGGGGCCGGCATCGGCGAGTTGCTGCTGCGCACAGATCCGGCCGATGCGCTGCGCTACCTGCCGGCCGCCAAGGCGCTGCAGAAGCTGGTGTCGCCGGCCGAAATGGGTGAGTTGTTCAAGGTGCTGGTGATTGGTCAGGGCGTGGACTTGCCGGAAGCCATCATCGCCCACGACCGTTGCCACCGGCTATAAGCGCCGCTGTGTCGAAAACGCCATGGTAGACAGAAAAGCAAGCTCTTTCCTTGTCTCTTCGTTGCGTTATTGCGCGCAAGATCGGATATGATGAATGATTCTGCGTCGATCCAGCGCGGCCGCCCCCGTCGCGGCGCGCTGGTCGGAAACTAATTGGAACGATGGGAAAGATACACACTCACTATGACAACCTGAAAGTGTCGCGCATGGCGCCACCGGAAGTCATACGTGCCGCCTACAAGGCCCTCAGCCAGAAATATCACCCGGACAAAAATCCGGGGGATGAGAAGGCTGCGCGCATCATGGCCATTCTAAACAGCGCCTATGGCACCTTGTCCGACCCGCAGCGGCGCAAGGAGCATGATGAATGGATCGCGGCCGAGGAGTGGGAGGTCGAGTGGCTGGAAAGCACCCGTCATGAAGAGGCCCGCGGCGATCGCCAGCGCAGTCCGGCGCCGCAGCAGGCCTGGTCCGACCAGGTGGAAGAACCGCACGCGGTGCGCCGCCGGCCCGGCTGGAAAGTCTGGACCGCGCTCGGTAGCTGCCTGGTGCTGGGCTGGGTCGGCGGCGTCACCATGGTGGCCGAACCACGCCTGCTGTCGTCGGCGCTGTCGAGCGCATGGGGCGGCAAGACGGAAGCACCGGTCGCGCGCACGGTCGAGCCGCGCCGGGTCGAGGGCCGCCTGGATGGCCGCAGCGATGGCCATGCTGACGTCATGCTCGACAGCTGGGCCGTAGGGCGGCCGTACTATCCCGATTCGGGTGCCGTCAAGCCGCCGCCGATCAAGGTGGTGGCACTGTCGCAGGTAGTGTTGCCGGGCGCCACGGCCGATTGCGAGAATGACACCCAGACACTGGTGGCGCCGAATGGCGAGCCGTGGCCGACCCAGTCCGGCTATGTGGACGGCTTCCCGGTCGCCGCCAAGGGCGATGACATGCAGCTGACGGTCGATAATGCCAGCAATGCGTCGGCCGTGTTCATCAAGGTGTATGACATGGAGCGCCACTCGAACGTGCGCTATGCCTTCGTGCAGGCGCATGACAAGCTGGTGGTCGACAAGCTGGTCAGCGGCCGCTATGAAATCCGCTACCAGAACGTCGACCTCGGCGCCAACCAGACCGGCTGCGCCGCCCGCAAGACGGCGGCCGCCAGCGCGCCCGCCAGTCCGGTCAGCAACTAGGCGCTGCCCTTAAAACTCTTCCCAGTCGGAGTGGCTGTCGGGCTTGGCCTTCAGGGCCGAACGGGCCGGCGCCGCTGTCCGCGCTGCCTTGGTGGCGGCCAGCGCCACTGGCGGCGTGCGCCGTACCGGCAGCGGCGCGGCGGCCCGCGCCGGTGCCGCTGCCGACGCCTGCGAGTCGAGCCGGAACACGCTGACCGATTGGGCCAGCGTATCAGCTTCGTCCTGCATGCTCTGCGCCGCCGCCGTGGCTTGCTCGACCAGTGCCGCGTTCTGCTGCGTCATCTGGTCCATCTGGGTGATCGCCTCGTTGACCTGCCCGATGCCCACGCTTTGCTCCTGGCTGGCAGAGGTGATCTCGGCCATGATGTCGGCAACTTGTTGTACCGAAGTAACAATAAGCCCCATGGTCTGGCCGGCTTCGTCGACTACCGCGCTGCCGCCGTCGACCTTTTCCACCGAATCGTCGATCAGCAGTTTGATTTCCTTGGCGGCCGTGGCCGAGCGCTGCGCCAGGCTGCGCACTTCAGACGCCACCACGGCGAAGCCGCGACCCTGCTCGCCAGCGCGTGCCGCTTCGACGGCCGCGTTCAGCGCCAGGATATTGGTCTGGAAGGCAATACCATCGATGACCCCGATGATGTCGACGATCTTGCGCGAGCTGTCCTTGATCGAGCCCATGGTGTTGACCACCTGGGCCACCAGTTCGCCGCCCCGGGTGGCGACCGCGGAAGCGCTGATGACCAGCTGGTTGGCCTGACGGGCGTTGTCGGCGTTCTGCTTGACGGTCGACGTCAGCTGTTCCATGGAGGCCGCAGTCTTTTCCAGCGAGCTGGCCTGGGCCTCGGTGCGGCCCGACAGGTCCAGGTTGCCGGACGCGATGTCGCCGGAGGCGGCGCTGATGGTGCTGCTGCTATGCCGCACCGCGCCCACGGTGCGCGCCAGGCTGGTGTTCATGTCCTGCAGCGCGAGCAGCAACTGGCCGGCTTCATCGCGTGAATGCGGCTCGATGCGGGTACTCAGGTCGCCGGTCGCCACCGATTTGGCAATGCTGACCGCCTCATTCAGCGGCCCGGTGATGGAGCGCGTGATCCAGACTGCCAGCCCGGCCGATACCAGCAACGCCGCTGCGCCCATCACCAGCATCATGGTGCGGGAGAAGCCGATGTCACGGGTGGCATTGCGGCCGCCGTCATCGATGTCCTGTTTCTGCTGCGCCACCATGGCGCCAGTCAGCTCCAGCAAGCGATCCAGCGCCGGGAAGGTTTCGCGGTTCATCAGTGCCGACGCCTGCTCGCGTTCCTCGGCCTCGACCAGATCGGCCACCTTCAGGAACGAGCTCGTGTACGCCGTCCGGGCGGCGGCGATCTGCGCCAGCAGCGTCTTTTCGGCGGCCGTGTCGGTCAGTTTGTCGAGTGCCGCCAGCGCGGCGTCGATCTGCTTCTTGTCCTGGTCGATCCGTTCGTAGCTTTTGGCCCGCAAGGACTTGTCGAGGATGAACAGGGCCAGCGTGCGGCGCGCATCTTCGCGCGCCAGCGAGTCGATGGTGGCCGCCGCCGAGGCGCTCGGCCAGTCGCGGGCGACGATGCCGCGGGCGCTGGTGTCGATCGAGCTGAAGCGGCCGATGCTGGTGGCGATCATGACCAGCATCATCAGGACCAGCAGGCCGAAGCCGGCGCGCAAGCGGGTCCGGATGGTGACGTCGGTTAGTTTCATCCGTTGGCCACCGTTTCACTTAGCCCCATTTCCGGGCTGGACATCAGCTTGTCGATATTCACCAGGATCAGCATGCGCTCGTCGATGGTGCCCAGCCCGATCATGTAGTCGGTGCTGAAGGCGGTGCCCATTTCCGGCGCCGGCTTGACCTGGTCGGGCGTCAGCGTGGTCACGTCGGAGACCGAATCGACCACCATGCCGACCACGCGGCCACCAATATTGAGGATGATGACGACGGTGAACTGGTCATACACCGGCTCCCCCAGCTGGAACTTGATGCGCATGTCGACCACCGGGATGATGATGCCGCGCAGGTTGATGACCCCTTTGATGAACTCGGGGGCATTGGCGATCCGCGTGACCGCCTCGTAGCCGCGGATTTCCTGCACTTTCAGGATATCGATGCCGTATTCTTCCGAGCCCAGCGTGAATGCCAGGTATTCATGGCCGGCGATATCGGCCCCGGACGGGTGCTCGCTGCCCTTGCTGCTGTCTTGCATGATAGGTCCTTGGACGGGGATAGCTGTGGCAAAAGAGTAGCAGAAGCAGGCCCGGATGACGAGCCTGAAGCGCTGCTTTTTGTAAATTCTGCGCAGGCTGCAGCTATCATTCCTGTAGGGGGTTGTCACCGTAGGGGAATCTGATTATGCTAGGCTCAGACAGGCTGTCGCCTGCCGTCCCCATCTCTGGAGAATGTATGACCGAATCCACCGCAGCAGATGACAACTGGCTGATCGACGAAGACGACGAGGAGCCGGTGAAATCCGGTCTCGGCGCCCCCGATCAGCGGCTGTGGCGGGTATTGATCGTGGATGACGATGTCGATGTGCATGCCGTGACCCGTCTGGCACTGCGCAACGTCAGCTTCAAGGGCCGCGAGCTGGAACTGTTTTCCGCTTACAGCGGGCGCGAAGCGTATGACATTTTGCGCGCGACGCCGGACATTGCGCTGGTGCTGCTGGACGTGGTGATGGAAACCGACGACGCCGGCCTGATCCTGGCGCGCCGCATCCGCGAAGAGTTGCACAACGCCATCGTGCGGGTGGTGCTGCGTACCGGCCAGCCGGGCCAGGCGCCCGAGCAGCGCGTCATCATCGAATATGACATCAACGATTACAAGGCCAAGACCGAGCTGACCACGCAGAAGCTGTTCACCACGGTGATCTCGGCGCTGCGCGCCTATGAGAGCCTGAACATGCTGGAGCGCAGCCGGATCGGCCTCGGCAAGATCCTGGCCGGCGCCACCAATCTGTACCAGATCCATTCGCTGCGCGAGTTTGCGTCCGGCGTGCTGAACCAGGTGTCCGCCATCCTCGACGTCGGCGCCGACGGCGTGCTGTGCCTGATGCAGGGTGATACCGGCGCCACCACCGTGGTGGCTGCCACCGGCGGCTACGCGCCGCTGGCCGAGGACGAGCAGATGCCGCCCGGCCACCCGCTGTGGCCGACTATCGCCAAGGCGTTTGCCGAGAAAAAGAGCCAGTTCGACCATCCGGCCAACGTACTGTTCATCCATACCCAGGAAAACCGCGAAGTGGCGATTTCCGTCACGCCGCCATGGCCGCTGGCGCAGATCCAGCGCGACCTGCTGGAAGTGTTCTGCCAGCGCATCGCCGCCGCCTTCGATAATCTGTACATGTTCGGCCAGCTGCGCAAGGCGCAGGAGGCGACTGTGGTGGCGCTGGCCGACCTGGCCGAGTTCCGCGACAGTGGCACCGGCGGCCATGTGCGGCGGGTGCAGATGCTGTCGTCGGCGCTGGCGCACCGGCTGTCCGAGCGCGGCGTGTACAGCGATGAGCTGACCCCGCAGCTGCTCGACATGATCGGCCTGGCGTCGATCCTGCACGACGTCGGCAAGGTGGCCACGCCCGACCATATCCTGCTGAAACCGGGCGCCCACACGCCGGAAGAGCGCAGCCAGATGCAGACCCATGCCGAAGTCGGTCGCACCATTCTGGAGCGCGCCGCGAATATGGTCGATGGGGTCAGCTACCTGACCTATGGCGCCGAGATTGCCGGTGGTCACCATGAGCACTTCGATGGCCAGGGCTATCCCAACCAGTTGCGCGGCCGCGAGATTCCGATCTCGGCCCGCATCGTCGCCGTGGTCGACGTGTTCGATTCGCTGCTGCACGAGCGGCCGTACAAGGAACCGTGGCCGCATACCGAGGTGATGAGCTATATCACCGAGCGCGCCAGCAAGCAGTTCGACCCCGAGGTGGTGGC
>JBGSBQ010000090.1:0-9984 GCA_041730475.1 Sphingomonadaceae bacterium | reverse complement strand
CCTGCGGCCTTTCCCGTCCTGCTCGATCGCACGGCTCGATAGCGCCCCGGCGCGCGCGGCGGGAGGTCTTTACACGCTGCCGCGCGGCAGCGAGCTGGTGTCGGCGGCGATCCAGGGCGTACCATGCCGCTTTCGCACCGCCTATGACATCCACGTTGCGCCGGTTACCGTCAGCAGCGCGTGCTTCCAACCTTTGGCCCGTGTACCCAGCGGGCTGGTGATGCCGGGCGGCGCCAACGGCCTGCTCAGCCTGGCGATCGACGGCGGCGGCGGCCAAGCCGACCTATCCCAGCCCGACCTGCCCAAGCTGCGGCTGTTCATCGACGGCGAGCTGTCCCTGTGTGCGGCGCTGCGCGATACCCTGTTCATGCGGACCACGGCAGCCTACGCCGAAGTGGACGACGGCCGCTGGATACCCTTGCCGGCGGTTCCCGTTGTACCCGCAGGCTTCAGCGAAGAGGACGCCCTGATCCCTTTCGGCGCCCGCTCGCATCCGGCCTACCGCGTGCTAGCCGAATACTTCGCCTTCCCCGAAAAATTCAATTTCATCGACGTCGACCTGGATGCCATCGCGCGCCACCTGCCGCGCCAGTGCCGACGCGTGACGCTGCACCTGGCCATCACCGGGGTGCGCCATGATTCAGGTACCGCCAGTCTGCTGCGTAACTTCTCGGCCCACAACCTGCTGGCCAATTGCAGCCCGGTCGTCAACCTGTTCACCCGTCACGCCGAACCGATCGCGCTGACCCAGACCACTACCGACTATCCGGTGCGCGCCCACCCGACGCAAGCGCACGCGTTCGAAGTCTATTCCATCGACTCGGTACACATGCTGAGCCAGCGCGCCGGGACCGAAACACTGTTCGAATTCCGCCGCTTTCACTCCTTGCGGCACGGTGAAAACGGCGCCAGCCAAGGCCGCTACTGGAGTGCGCGCCGCGACGAATCGCTAGCGCAGCTCAGCCCTGGCCATGAGACGCGACTGACGCTGATCGACACAACTTCCGCGGCGCTGGAGGGACAGAGAAGCAGCCTGTCAATCGAACTACACTGCACCAACCGCGACCTGCCCTACCGCCTGAAATACGGCCAGGTAGAAGGCGACTTGTCGCTGCCGGCCGGGGGCACTGGTGAATCCATCCGGCTGCTGCGCCAGCCCAGCCTCCCGCATCGTTTCGAATCCAGACATGGCCTGCACTGGCGCCTGATATCGCACCTCGCATTGAACCAGCACGCGCTGACACAGGAAGGCCTGCCGGCGCTGCGTGAGATGCTCGCCCTGTATGACCTGCCCCAGTCGCCCATTTCCCAGCGCCAGATCGGCGGCATCGTTGGGCTGGACTCGTCCGACACTACCCACTGGCTGCGCCACCGGCGCGGCGCCACGCTGGTCCATGGCGTCGAAATCCGGGTGACGCTAGACGAAGAGGCCTATGTCGGCAGCGGCATGCATTTGTTCGTCCAGGTGCTGGATCACTTCCTTGGCTTGTACGCCCAGGTGAACAGCTTCGTCGAATTAGTCGCGCTGTCGCAACGCAGCGGAAAGGAGTTGATACGATGCCAGCCAAGAAGCGGGAGCAGCCGCCTGGTGTGATCCAGCAGCTGCTCGACAGCCCGCAGCGCTTTCAGTTCATGCAGGCGATACGTCTGCTGCTGCGCCAGTTGCGCGACGAAGGCGTCGCCTACGAAACAGCGTTGAATGATGTGCTGCGCTTTCAAAACAGCCTGTCGCTGGCCTTCCCTGCCGGCGATATCGAGGACCTGCTTAGCATCCCTGCGCAGGGCGCGGCGCCGCAGCAACTGATCGTGACGCCCGCCTTCATCGGACTGCTGGGAGCCAACGGCAGCCTGCCGCTGCACCATACGGAACGCATCGCCACGCAGGAGTGGCAGCATCGCGACACCGGCGTGCGCGCTTTCCTGGATATCCTTTCCAGCCGGCTGGTGACGCAATTGTTCCAGGCGTGGAGCAAATACCGGTTGGAGTATCGGCATGAACTACAAGGCAGCGACGCGCTTGGACCGGTGCTGACCGCGCTGGCTGGCTTCGGCGCGCAGGCAACGCCGCAAGCGGACGACGTGTGCGCCAACTATGCGGCGCTGCTGCGCAACCGCCCGATCTCGGCCCTCGCCATCCAGCGCGTGCTGAGCGCGCACTTCCGGGTGCCGGTCGTGCTGGAGCAGTTTCACGGCTGCTGGGACCGCCTCCCCGCTAGCCGCCTGAGCACCCTGGGCGGTCCTAATCCCCGCCTGGGCTACGGCGCCACGCTCGGCGTGCGCCAATGGCGCGCCGACCTGCGCCCCTGCCTGAAGATCGGCCCGCTGGAAGACGATCAATTCCAGCGTTTCCTGCCGCACGGCGTGGCCGCGCAGGAACTGGCCGCGCTGCTCGGCCGCTTCGGCCCACCGCGGCTGCAATACGAGATACGCCTGCGGCTAAGCAGTGCAGCGCGGCGGCCGCTGAACTTGTGCACGCACCAACCGGACCGGGCACGCCAGCTAGGCTGGAACGCCTTCCTCAGTACCGGCGCCCGCCCCATCGAACAAGCCGAAATCGCTTACCTGCTGGCAACGCGATGACGCAAAGGATGATAACTCACGATGAAGCCCGCAATTTCTTCAATATTCATCCTGACTACCTTTTTGGGCGTTCTGCTGTCTTCCTGTAAACGGAACGGTGAACCGGAGACCGTCACCATCATTGGTGAAAGAGTGCCCCTGTTCGCTCCCCACATGCCCAGCTTCATCTGTGAACAAGAGGCCAGCAAGGTACCGCCCATCGATCCGCAGGCCGAAGACTGGTTCCGACAGGCGGTCGCACTCGAAAGCCCGGAAATTTATGTCGACGACCGCGACTACAAGGAAATCGTTCGTTTGACCCGGCAGGCCGCCGAGCGCCACCATTGGAAAGCCATGCTAAATCTGGCCAGCCTGTATATCGAAGGTCATGCTCCGGGCAAAGGTGTCAACGACGCCCTCGCACTGGTGAACCAGGCGATGAAGTTGGGCATCCCGGCGGCATATGACAGAATGGGAACCTACTTTCACAACGGCACGGGTACGATTCCAGACTCGACCAAAGCCTACGCGCTGTGGCAGCGCGCCGCGCTGATGGGCAATCCTGAGGCAATGGTTTTCCTCGCCGATAAACTCGACGGAATTGCCGACCACCCCAACGAAGGTGAATGGTCGAATATCCCTGTCTCAAAGAAAATGCTGGAATGCGCACTGGCCCAGGGATATGGTCCAGCTGCACATTCACTGGCTTACGAATACAGCATGCCGCCTCATCGTTCCCCTAACAAGGAAGATAAGGCTAAAGCGCTGGAGATCCTCCACCGTGGGGTTATGCTGGGCTGCTCGCGCTGCGCAATTGAGCTCTACATTGAGTTCGACCATCCTTTTAACCCGATCAATATGCTGCCACTGCATTTAGACAGCGCTCGCTCGGAACGCTATTTTGTACTCGGTAAGGCACTCGATTTCGATCCAAGCCGACGCCTTCCCAATTTGGACAAAGTATTGCCACTACCGCCAACGCCACTGCCGCCATGGAACGGCGACGGCCCCACGCTGGTTCGCGCCGCCATGGGCGTCAGCCCTCAGCCCAAATCCGCGCCTGGCAATTGACGACTCCCATGCTGGCTGCGCTCCTACCGGCCGCAGCGCCCTTGAGCCCGCTCAAAACCAGCCCGCCCCGCCCTCACTATAGTTGACCGACGCGCACCCAACATACAACACCAAGGAGCCCGGCATGAGTGGATACGGTGAACGGATGCTAGCAGCGGCCCTTTCCGCACTCGGTTTCAGCGCCCAGGACCAGCGCCTGTTGCGCATGGATTTTCCGCTCAGCGACGGCCCAGCCGGCAGCGTCATGCTGGTCAACAGCCTGCGCGCGCGGGAAGAAATGTCGCGCGACTTTCGCTTCGAAGTCGAGGTCCTGTCCGACGATGCGCACATCCCGTTGAAGGCGATGATGGGCCGCATGGTGACGATCTCGCTGGTCCGCAACGACGGCTCGCTGCGCTACTTCAACGGCTACGTGACCGAATTCCGCCTGCTACGCACCGATGGCGGCTTCGTCTTCTACCACATGCTGTTGCAACCCTGGTTGGCCCTGGCCCGGCTGCGCAAAGACAGCGTCACCTTCCTCGACTGCCGCCTGCAGGAACTCACCGAAACCACGTTCGCCCACTACCGCGAACATGACTGGCAAACGCGATTGCACGACGAGCTCCCCCCGATCAGCTGCGCCAACCAGTACAACGAAACCGACTACAACCACCTGCACCGGCGCTGGGAGGCGCAAGGCCTGCACTACTGGTACGAGCATCGCCCCGACGGCCACACGCTGTGGCTCGGCGATGACACCACCCTGGCAGAGGACATCGACGCCGGTGGTGACGGCGGCATCGATGGCGCCATCGTCTTCCGCAGCCAATCCGGCTCGGGAGAAGGCGACGGCATCCGCGAATGGCAGCCGGTGCGCCGACTTGGCTCCAGCGCGATGACGGTGGCCAGCTTCGATTATAAAAATCCTTCGCCGCTGCGCAGCGCCGCGGTATCGCGCCGCGCCCAAGGCGACGTAGCCTCTTTCGAACACTACGAAAACACCGGCGCCTACGGCTTCAAGGACGCGGACGATGGCGAGCTGCTGGCGCAGCGCCGGATGGACGAATCCGATCAGCTGAAATTGCAATTTGAAGCGGCCGGCAACGACCGCAACGCACAGGCCGGCCGCGTGTTCCGCCTTGACGGCCACTTCAGCGCTGAAACACAAGCGCCGTCGTGGAACGACGAAGCCAAGCCAAGTATCGGCGCCCGCCGCTACCTGATCCTGAAAGTCGAGCACGAGGCCAACAACAACTACCACGCCGGACCGAATGCCGCGTCCCACTACAATAACAGCATGCTCTGCGTCCGCCAGGAAGACCGCTGGCGTCCCGGGCGCTACTTCAACAGCGTGCCCGCCACCTTTGCCGGCGTGCAGACCGCGCTGGTGGTCGGGCCCGAAGGCGAAGAGATCTACACCGATGGCCTAGGTCGGATCCGCCTGCAATTCCACTGGGACCGATTGGGACAGTATGATCAGGCCAGCTCGCAATGGGTGCGGGTGATGATGCCGATGGCAGGTTCCTATTTCGGCCAGGGCGGCCTGCCCCGCGTGGGACAGGAAGTCGTGGTGCAATTCGTCGAAGGCAACCTGGATCGCCCCATCGTCATCGGCGTCGCCTATAACCAGGCCCATTTGCCGCCATGGGACCTGCCGCAGCAGCAGGCGCTGGCCGGACTGCGCAGCCAGGAACTGGGCGACGCCAATCGCGGCAACCACCTGATCCTCGACGACACCCGCGGCAAGATCCAGGCGCAGCTCAAAAGCGACCATCAGTGCAGTCAGCTGTCGCTGGGCAGCATCGCCCGCATCGACGACCACACGGGGCGCAAGGACGAACGCGGCGAAGGATGGGAACTGCGCACCGACGGCCACGGCGTAATGCGGGCTGGCAGCGGCATGCTGATCACCACTGAAGCACGCTCTAACGCCAGCGCCCATATCAAGAGCATGGACGAAACCACGCAACGGCTGCAACAAGCCGGTGAGCGACAAGATGCGCTGGCCAAGCAAGCGTTCCAGCACGGCGCGCAGGAAAGTCAGGCACAACAAGGAAGCAGCGTCGCCGCGATCCAGGCGCAAAACAGCGCCGTCATGGGAGCAAATGATTTAACTTCCGGGTTCCCCGAGCTGTCAGCACCGCACCTGATTCTGTCCAGCCCTGCAGGGATTGAAACGACTTCAGCGCAATCGACGCATATCGCCAGTGGCGAACACACGGCGATCAGCAGTGGTCGAAATCTTTCGCTCGCAACGGGCGCCGGGTTATTTGCCAGCATAGGCGAAGCATTTCGACTGTTTGTGCATACCTCTGGCATGAAACTGATCGCCGCTTCAGGCAAGGTCACCGTTGCCGCACAAACCGATGACCTCGATGTCGTTGCCAACAAGGTCCTTCATCTAATCAGTCAAGGCGATTGGGTCGATGTACGTGGTCGCAAAGGCATACGCCTGCATGGCGCGAACTGCATGGTTGAGATTAGCGACAAGGTCCAGTTTTTCACATCATCTCCAACGCTATTTCACGGGAACTTGGAAACGCTGGCGCCTCAGTTTAGCGCCCAGCCCCCGATTGATGCGGATCGCCGTCAAGAGATCGATAAATTATTGAATGAAGATTCGTGGATTGAATTTTGTTTAACAGATGGGGACAAGCCGTTAGCTGGCCAGAGATTTCTGCTGTCCGACCCGGAGGGTCGGCAGCATACAGGTTCGGTCGATTCAAACGGCGTGGCTCGCGTAAGCAAAATTAAACAGGGGAAATGCACCGTCACTCTTCCGGATATCGGATACGACACTGAGGTGCAACTATGAGTGAAGTCAGCGTTCCCGTCACGCGCGCACGTAGTGGTTTGCAAATTACCACGAATAAAATCACTAATATTCAGGTTCGGATGGCTTCAATTGAAATATTAGTGGGTGGCCCCTATCCTGAGCACCCATATGGTCATACAGCGCTAAGGGTAACTACCTTGGACAAAGACAAAGTTTATGACTATGGGAGATATGGTCGTACTTGGGGTGTAGGTAATTCAGAAGGAGATGGAATTTTAAATATCTGGGAAAGCTTTCAAGCTTACATTAAGGAAGAAAGTACCCACAAAAGAATCACAGCAGGTTTCGTATATGAAATAAGCGAAGAACAGGCGAACGCAATAAACGAATTTTATAAAAATAAAATTAAAAATAAAAACCATTTAAAATCAAACCCCAACTATAATTCATATCTCATCGATAAATATTATGCATTGGGGCCCAACTGTACTACGTTAAGCATTGCCGGGGCAAAAATAGCGATTCCATCGATTGATAAGGATTGGAAGAAATACCAGGAAGGGAGGGGCCTATCCACGATGGAAAAAGGTATCGTTTCGTTGAAATCATGGCCAAATTATATATTTATGCCAGCCGACCTAAAGGCCATGCTTGAAGCATCTGATAAAAAGAGTAAAAAAATAAATACCTACAAATAAAATGAAAAAATATCAGTCCTTTTATTTTACTGCTGCCATCTTAACCGCATTTATCCTCGGAGATGCTTTTCAAAGAAGTGGAGTCTTAAAAATGGAAAAAACAAAATATATAAAAACTCTTGAGCCATTACTATTAAGCTCTGAGGGGAAAATGGAAAATTTTCATATGCTACCACAGGGCACGCCGCTTTATAAATATTACGACTTCCCTGAGGGACATACTACTTATGTTGTCTACATTAACATCAAAGGGCAATTCGAATACCAATCCGTTGAGTCCGATAAAGCAAATTTAATTGACCCGATTTGGGCACACCCGATTCAACCAGAACAAGTCTCTAAGCTAATGGCAAGTACACCAGTCTCCAAAGATGACCTTATGGATATTTTGAAGGCTCGAAAAATAACTAGGGACGAGCTAGCCCAAATAGTGCGCGAGTGGAAAGATTGATAACAAAATTACCGACTTGGGAGTGACCATGAGGCATTTGGGACGAGGAGTAATTCGAGCCGGCGATAGCACCGATCATGGTGGGCATGTATTGGCAGGATCATCTGGAACGATTGTGATGGGCAAAACAGCTGTGCTTGAAGGCGATATGACTTTCTGCCCACGCTGCAAAGGAACTTTTCCGATTCGTCCAGATGGATCCGGAGCCAAGCATGAAGGTCGAGCGTATGCCTATGATAACGACTTGACCTCCTGCGGCGCGCGCCTGATCTCCTCGCTATAAACAAAGTCGGAATAAATTAATTGCAGATGCAATGAATGTATAATGAAATGGCGTGACGACCGCGCCCTTTTCATTCAGGAACTTATGCGTATCACCAAGGAAAAAGCTGAGGAAAACCGCCAGTCGCTGGTCAAAGCGGCGGGCAAGTTGTTCCGCGAGAAAGGCATCGACGGCGTCGGCGTCGCCGAGATCAGCAAGGAGGCCGGGCTGACCCACGGCGCCCTATATGCGCACTTCCCGTCCAAGGAAGCGCTGGCGGCGGCCGCCTTTGACGAAGGCATGGAACAGGCCCGTGCGCGCGCCGGCCGGATGGTCGTCGATGGCAAGCTCGACCTTGATGCCTTCCTCGATTACTACCTGTCAACCGAACAGCGCGACAGCCCGGCTCACGGTTGTGCCATGGCCGCCTCGGCCAGCGAGATCGGACGTCAGGATACCGCCCTCAGCGCTGGCTATAGCAGCGCGTTCCAGCGCATGGCGCGGGTGTTCGAGCGCCACCTGGCCACGCTGCGCCCCGCAGCCGATGCGCGCGCGGACAGCCTGACCATCGCCGCCGCGCTGATCGGCGGTGTGGCCTCGGCCCGCGCCACGGCCAAGGCCGATCCCGCGCTGTCGGACGAGATCCTGGCCGCCACGCGCCGCACCATCAACCACCTCTGCAACCAAACCTAAGCAGCGCCAGCAAGGCCAAAAATACTCCTTGAATTTATTCATTGCGACCACTATTATTGATTCATTGCAGTCACAATCAATAAAGGAAATCCAATGAAAACCATGCACGCCTTGCTATTCTCCGTGGCGCTCGCCACCTCGCTGGCCCAGGCCGCCGGCCCCACCGGCACGGCCGCCGACTATGGCGCCCCGGCTGATGCCAGCGCCGCCGTTACGCGCCGCATCGTACTGACGCCCGAGACCCGCTCGGTGCAGGTCAACAATGGTGAGACGGTGGAATTTGTCAGTGGCGGGCGCAGCTTCCGCTGGCAGGTCGACACCTTCATCAGCGACACCAATTTCCAACTCGCCAAGATCGCCCCGCCTGGACTCGCACCGGCCGCGATCACCGTCTATGTTGGCGCCAACCCGACTTACCGCGGTTATTAAGGACTCGGTGAGGGCGCGGCACAGGTCGCTGGATGTTGCTCGGTCGAAATAAATGTGGAAATGCTATTCCTGCCTGCCGGAGGAATGCTTTAATATGAGGCCGTGACAACATCCACGCCCGCCGAGGCGCTCTGAGCCCATGCCTTCTACCCTGCTGTTCGCCGCGCCCGGCGACCTGCCTGTCAGCCTGATCGCTGGCCTGTTTGGCCTGCTGATTGGCAGTTTCCTCAATGTACTAATCTACCGCCTGCCGAAAATGATGCAGCGCGAGTGGGACAACGACTTCGCCGAAGCCTCCGACAAACCGCCGGTGCATACCGACCGCTTCAACCTGATGGTGCCGCGCTCGGCCTGCCCGCATTGCGGCCACCAGATCACGGCACTGGAAAACATCCCGGTCCTGAGCTATCTGGTACTGCGCGGCAAATGCAGCCAGTGCAAGACCCCGATCTCGGTCCGCTATCCACTAGTCGAACTGCTGACCGGCGCCCTGTCGGTGCTGATGGTGTGGAAATTCGGCAGCGGCTGGACTGGATTGGCCTCGCTGTTCTTCCTGTTCAGTCTGATCGCCATGACCTTCATCGACGCCGACACGCAGTTGCTGCCGGACGACCTGACCTACCCGCTGCTGTGGGCCGGCCTGCTGGTCAACCTGAACGGCAGTTTCGTGCCGCTGCAGGATGCCGTGCTGGGCGCGGCGGCCGGTTATCTGGCGCTGTGGTCGGTGTACTGGCTGTTCAAGCTGGCCACCGGCAAGGAAGGCATGGGCTATGGCGACTTCAAGCTGCTGGCCGCGCTCGGTGCGTGGCTGGGCTGGGCCATGCTGCCGACCATTATTTTGCTGTCGTCCATCGTCGGCGCCATCGTCGGTATCAGCCTGATCGTGTTCGCCCGCCACGGCCGCCACAACCCGATCCCGTTCGGCCCCTATCTGGCTGCGGCCGGTCTGGTGGCGATGCTGTTCGGCCAGCCGATCGCCGCCCTGACCCTCAGCCTGCTGGGCTAGGACGATGGACGCCATCTCGGCCCCGCCACCGTTTGCCGTCGGTCTGACCGGTGGCAT
>JBGSBQ010000089.1:0-10025 GCA_041730475.1 Sphingomonadaceae bacterium | reverse complement strand
ACGCGGGCCCTGCTGTACATCCCCCCCGCCCGGTACAACCCCGCCAACGACCAGTGCGGCCCCGCCAGCGGCGACCTGCTGCTGCCGCAGGGCGCGAGCCGGCTGCAACAACGGGTGCGCGCCTCCGATTCGGTGGCCCGCCTCGGCGGCGACGAATTCGTGGTGTTGCTGCGGCGCGTCGACGACGCCGCCAGCGCGCTGGCGATCGCCGACGACCTGTGCTTCGCACTGCGCCCGCCATTCCAGCTGCAAGGCCACGCGGTGACGATTTCGGCCAGCATCGGCATCGCCCTGTACCCGGAGCATGGCAGCAGCGAAACCGCACTGACCAAGCACGCCGACGCCGCCATGTATGCGGCCAAAGAGCGCGGCAGCGACTGCGCCGTGTTGTCCAGCAGCCGCAGCAGCTAAGCGGGCACGCGGGCGCCACTTGCCGCGCCCCGGCTGAGTTCTGCTATAATTCGTGCCCTTGGCCTGGTAGCTCAGTTGGTAGAGCAGAGGATTGAAAATCCTTGTGTCGGTGGTTCGATTCCGCCCCGGGCCACCAAGAACATTCTTGACGCAACGCCGATCCATGCTGATCGGCGTTTTGCATTGGTGGATGGGCAGTGCGCCGCTACGGCGCAGTTGCGGCGCAGTTGCGGCCCAGCCCCCCCATCCCGGCGCACCCCATTTCACTCCCGAACCCGTGCAGTCTGTCATCATGCGGGCTGGCGCCGCCGCCCGATTGCCCCACAGCGCCGATCAAGCCGGCCCCAGACGATGCGCTGGACAACCGCGCTAAGCCTGGCGTTGCGGTGCTTCACCAGGGGCGCAGGATCGCGGCCGCCCGGGGCAACTGAAGGTCAACACCAACCATCGCAGTTTAGAACTGCTCCCAATTGCCGGCGTCACCGTGCGTGACGGGTGGCGCACGCCGTAGAGAAGGGGCATGGCTGGCGGCAAGGCGCGGCACCGGCTTGCTGGGAGCGGCCACGCGCGCCCTCGGCCGCTGCGGAGCGCTGGCGTTGATTGGCATTTCCTGCCCCAGTTTGAACCTGCTGACCACGGCAGACAGGGCCGCAGCCTGCTCCTGCATCGCCCCTGCTGCCGCTGCCGCTTGCTCCACCAGTGCGGCATTTTGCTGGGTTACCTCGTCCATCTGCGACACTGCCGAATTGATCTGCTCGATGCCCATCGTCTGCTCGATACTGGCCGATGCAATCTCGGACATCATGTCGGTCACGCGGGTGATGGACTGCACAATGTCGGCCATGGTCACGCCAGCCTGGTCGACCAGTTTGCCACCGGAGTCGACCTTCTCGACCGAATCGATAATCAAGGTCTTGATTTCCTTGGCCGCCGCCGCCGCGCGTTGCGCCAGATTGCGCACTTCCGTAGCCACGACCGCAAAGCCGCGCCCTTGTTCGCCGGCGCGCGCCGCTTCGACTGCCGCGTTGAGCGCCAGGATATTGGTCTGGAACGCGATGCCATCGATGACGGCGATGATATCGACGATTTTTCTGGACGAGGCGTTAATCGACGCCATCGTATCGACCACCTTTGCCACCACGGTGCCGCCGTTGCGCGCCACTTCGGAAGCCGCAACGGCCAACTGCTTGGCCTGCCGCGCATTGTCGGCATTTTGCTTGACGGTGCTGGTCAGTTCTTCCATCGACGATGCGGTCTCTTCCAGCGAGCTGGCCTGCTGTTCGGTGCGGGAGGAGAGGTCCAGATTGCCGGCTGCAATCTGGTTTGAGGCGGTGGCAATGGTATCCGTGCCCAACCGTACCTGACCAACGATGTTGACCAGGGACATACGCATCGCTTCCATGGCAAACAGCAGGCTGTCTTGGTCGCCGCTGCGCAACTTGATCGCCTGCGAGAGTTCTCCCGCAGCAATCGCATCGACGACCTCCACCGCGTAGCCGGGTTCCGCCCCCAACTGGCGAGTCAGGCCGCGCGTGATCCACAGGCCGATCATGATCCCCGCGCCCAAGCTGCACAAAACCAGCACCATCATTACGGTGCGCATCTGTTGGTAAATCTGCGTAGTTTCGGCCTGTGCTGCCGCCGCAATTTTTTCCTTCAGATCGGCAATCTCACTAATTTTGTTGTCGACATAATTCGCACGCGGCGCCAGCGACGCAAACACGAAGTCGATCGCAACGTTTTTGCCCGCAGCGGTATCGTCTTGCAGCAGCTGCTGCAGTTGTGCGCGGGCGGCCTCAAATTCCACGAGTCCCTTTTCCAGATCGCCAAACAGGACTTTCGAGGCTTCTGCCGTGAACAAGGGCTTGGCCACGCTGAGGCGCTCCTCCATTATTTTTCTGGCGTCGTTCACCATCGTCAAGAACTTTGCGCGTTCATCTGGCGTGCGCGCCAGAACCTGGTTCCGCGCGGCGCGCCCCATAATAATCAGGTTAATGTTTGCTTCTTTCAGCGCCGAGATGCCCAACAGATCGTTGTGATAGGCATGTTCGGCCTGCTGGTTCATGGTTCCCATATTGACGATGCTGACGCCAGCGACCACCGCACCTAAGAAGGCAACCAGCATGAAGCCAGATAACAAGCGCGCGCGCACCGTGAGTTGATTAAACATGTAGGACTCCAGAGACTTCTATGAAATGGCGTGTTCAGGCGGCCAGCGTGTGCGTCAGGCCAATGTCATCGCCTGGCATCGATCGCGCATCCAATTGCTGGGGCGGGACAGATCTGCGCAGTCGTGAGCGTCGTCGGTGATACGGGCTGGGAAGGGTAACAGGAGTGCTTAACAATGACTTTCGCGCGGGGGGGAGAAACGCGGCAAAGTCCAAGGTACTTCATCTGGAAAAATTCGTCGCGGGTTTCGATTGAAACTCCAGAATCGAGATGAAATTGGAAGAAAATTGACGTTTTGAAGCAACGCAAATATGTTTTGTCTAGGCCAGGAAGACCATTTTTTTTCGTGCCACAAATTTAGGGGAGAAATCATGGTCAGCTCAGCGCACGACCCGCTGCCTGTCGCATCGCCTGCCTGAATTTTCGGCCAGGCGCGCCGAGCGTACCTCGGCCGCCGTGCTGGCCGTGCTGAACCGCTATTTCGAGCCCATGGTGGCCGCCATTCATGACTAGGGCGGCACCGTCACCACCATCCTCGGCGCCAGCCTGATGGCCGTCTTCGGCGCAGCGCTGGCCGCCGACGGCCTGCCGCCACTGACACTGGGCATCGGCCTGCATGCGGACCCGGCAATTGCCGGCCACGTCGGCTCGCGCAGCCGCCACGAGTATTCGGCGCTGGGCGATACCACCAATATTGCAGCCCGGCTACACAGTCTGGAGCTCGGCGACCCTTCGCTGTGTTCGCGCGCCGTGGCCGCCGCGCTGGGCTACCCGGAGCCTCTGGTCGCGCTCGGTCCGCAGGCGCTGCGCGGTCACTCGCCGCTCGAGATTTATGGTGGCAACCAGCACGCCACCGCCGCCGTTGTTGTTTCCTGAGCACAGTCCACATCACAGCCCTCCTCTGACCGCCGGCGCAGGCCGCGCAGGGCGCTTGCTTTTGCAGTGCAACATGCCACAATAAGTTCATCGAACATGGCTGGCGGCCTATCCGGCCTGCCTCCCTGCCTCATCCGCCGCGCGCCCCGCTGTCCTATCCACGGCAAACTGGCGCGCCGCAGCAATTTTGACCGTCCAAAATGGGCCGCAACATCAAAGGCTGAAAAATGATTCCACATTGCGAAATTTCATCCGAAAAGTTTTCATTCATTTCATTCCATTTTTTGAAAATTAATTTCACATCGCAAAATTTGATATCTATCTCATTGAAATACAAGGAATAAATTTAAGTTATATGTCTTATATAAGACTTGATGGGCAGCCGTGATTGGCCTACTATTTAGTCATGCAGTTTGCTTAACCCAGACCCGGCGCCGCCCAGTGCGACGCAAGCGACGATTTACTTACTTTTGCTTCATTCTTTAGGAGAATCACATGTCCCAATACCAAGACGACATCCAGGCAGTTGCCACTTTGAAAGAGCAACAAGGTAGTGCCTGGAACGCCATCAACCCGGAATCGGCCGCCCGCATGCGCGCGCAAAACAAGTTCAAGACCGGTCTGGACATTGCCAAGTACACGGCCAAGATCATGCGCGCCGACATGGCCGCCTACGATGCCGACCCGTCCAAGTACACCCAGTCGCTGGGTTGCTGGCACGGTTTCATCGGTCAGCAAAAGATGATCTCGATTAAGAAGCACTTCAACAGCACCGAACGCCGCTATCTGTACCTGTCGGGCTGGATGGTCGCCGCGCTGCGTTCGGAATTCGGTCCGCTGCCTGACCAGTCGATGCATGAAAAAACCGCCGTCTCGGCCCTGATCAAAGAGCTGTACACCTTCCTGCGCCAGGCTGATGCGCGCGAACTGGGCGGTCTGTTCCGCGAACTGGACGCCGCTGAAGGCCCGGCCAAAGCCGCCATCCAGGCCAAGATCGACGGTCAAGTCACCCACGTGGTACCGATCATCGCCGACATCGACGCCGGTTTCGGCAATGCCGAAGCAACCTACCTGCTGGCCAAGCAATTCATCGAAGCCGGTGCCTGCTGCATCCAGATCGAAAATCAGGTCTCGGACGAGAAACAATGCGGTCACCAGGACGGTAAAGTCACCGTACCCCACGAAGACTTCCTGGCCAAGATCCGCGCCATCCGCTACGCCTTCCTGGAACTGGGCGTGGACGACGGCATCATCGTGGCCCGTACCGACTCGCTCGGCGCTGGCCTGACCAAGCAGATCGCCGTCACCACCACCCCGGGCGACCTGGGCGACCAGTACAACAGCTTCCTCGATTGCGAAGAAGTGTCGGCTGACGCACTGGGCAATGGCGACGTCATCCTCAAGCGTGACAACAAGCTGCTGCGTCCTAAGCGTCTGCCAAGCAACCTGTTCCAGTTCCGCGCTGGCACCGGTGAAGAACGCTGCGTACTCGATTGCATCACCTCGCTGCAAAACGGCGCCGACCTGCTGTGGATCGAAACCGAAAAACCACATATTTCGCAGATCGGCGGCATGGTCAGCGAAATCCGCAAAGTGATCCCGAACGCCAAGCTGGTGTACAACAACAGCCCATCGTTCAACTGGACCCTGAACTTCCGTCAACAGGTCTACGATGCGATGAAAGCCGCAGGCAAAGACGTGTCGGCCTACGAGCGCAGCAAGCTGATGAGCGTGGAATACGACCAGACCGAACTGGCCATCACGGCTGACGAGAAGATCCGTACCTTCCAGGCCGATGCGGCCCGCGAAGCTGGCATCTTCCACCACCTGATCACGCTGCCGACCTACCACACCGCCGCGCTGTCGACCGACAACCTGGCCAAGGAATACTTCGGCGACCAAGGCATGCTGGGCTACGTGGCTGGCGTACAACGCAAGGAAATCCGTCAGGGTATCGCCTGCGTCAAGCACCAGAACATGTCCGGTTCGGACATCGGCGATGACCACAAGGATTACTTCAGTGGCGAAGCGGCACTGAAAGCGGCCGGTAAAGATAACACCATGAACCAGTTCTGATCACCGTCCCCGGTATCAGCCCAAAAAGCTCGCTTCGGCGAGCTTTTTTTATTCCCCGTTATGCCGTGTTACGCCAGCCACTCCACCTTGTGGCGCAAGCGATGGCGGCGCTGTATCGAAGAATGACGGGGCGGCAGCGCTGCTCCCGGCCGGGCTATGTTCGAAAGCCAGTTCTAGGGGTCGTTGCGGGTCGGGGGCCAGTCCAGCTGGGATGGCCAGACACTGCGCGCGCCCGGCAATGCGGTGGCTGTGCCGCCCGGCCACATCATCACGCCTTTGCTGCGCCAGCGCGGGCTGCAACCGCAGGAACCGGCCCGCAGCGCCCAGCATAGCCTGCTGCTGCTGGGCGACGAAGCCAGCGACATCGCCAGCACCGACCAGCGCTTCTGCGGCCGCTTCCAGCATGCGCCGTTGCCCTAGGCGCCGGACTTAGTGCAGCACGGCCAGCTTGCTCTTCTTGCCGCCCTTGTAGGTCGACACGGTCAGCGCCGCCTGTTGCAAATCGCCGCTGGCATCAAACTGCACCAGCCCGGTAATGCCTTGATAGCGGATCTGCTGCAAGGCCGGCAAATACTTGGCCGGATCGGACGAAGCCGCCTTTTGCATGGCCGCCGCCAGCACCATCACGGCATCATACGCATGCGGCGCATAGGTCTGGATATCGCTGTGGTAACGGGCCTGGAAGCGCGTCACGAAGGCCTCGACCGCCTTTTCTTGCGCGCCCTCGACACCGCCCGCTTCGGCGCAGAACACGCTGCCGTCGCGCATGCCATCGCCGGCCAGGCGCGGCAGCGCTTCGGTGCAGATACCGTCACCGCCCATGAACTTGGCATCGATGCCGAGCGCACGCATCTGGCGTATCATCGCGCCGGCCGTCGCATCCATGCCGCCAAAGAACACCAGGTCCGGCTTGCGGGCCCGGATCGTGGTCAGGATGGCCGAGAAATCGGTCGCCTTGGCGGTAGTAAATTCGCGCCCCATGATTTTCAGTCCCGGCACCCGGCCTTGTGCGCTCTTGACGAATTCATCGGCCACGCCCTGACCGTAGGCCGAGCGGTCGTCGATAACGGCGATCTGGCGTGCGCCCAGCTGGTCGACCGCATAACGGCCCAGCGCGCTGCCCAGCATATTGTCATTGGCGACCATGCGGAAGGCGCCGGGGAATTTCTGTTTGGTGTACGCCGGGGTGGTGGCCGACGGCGTAATCTGTGGAATCCCGGCCGCGTGGTAAATCCGCGAAGCCGGCACCGTGGTGCCCGAATTGGCATGCCCGACCACGCCACTGACACCGGCATCGACCAGCTTCTGCGCCACCGTGGTGCCCTGTTTGGGATCGGCGCCATCGTCCTCGCTGAGCAGCTTGAACAGCACCTTCTTGCCATTGATCAGCGTGCCGCGCGCGTTCAGGTCATCGATCGCCAGCGCCGCACCATTTTCCATGGCCTTGCCCAAGTGGGCGATCTCGCCCGACAAGGGACCGGCGATGCCGATCTTGATCACCTCCTGCGCTTGCACGGCACCGGCCAGCAAGCTGCAGGCCAGCAAAGGGAATAACTGTCGGGCACGTTCCATTATTGCTCCAGGCGATATTTTTTTAATCTTACCATGGAGAAAATGGACGGTGCAGCGCAGTGCTGTGCGGCGCCGCCGGTTGCGGCGCCACCACGGAACATCACCGTTCATCGCAAACTGTCCCCAGCCCCGGAACGCACCGGTACAATGCCTGATGATTCATTTTGAATAACATTACAGTCTGAACACAGAAGGACACCCATGCGCCCACCTCTCTCCTTTGCTTGCTCACTGACCCTGATGGCCCTGCTAGCCCTGCCCGGCACGCCGGTGCAGGCGGCCGACAGCGTGCGCCAGTTGCCGCCCTTCATCGCCATCAATTGCCTCGGCCCCGTCAACGTCAGCGTCGAAGCCGGACTGACCCAGTCGGTGCGCGTCAGCGGCCCGGATGCCTTCGTGGCCGGCCTGAAGACGGTCGTGGTAGACCGCGAGCTGACCATCTCGCTCAATGACAAGAGCTACCAGAAGCTGAAGGGCAACGCCCAGGTCACCATCACCATGCCATCGCTGAGCCGGCTGAAGATGGAAGGCGCGGGTGAAACGCTGCTGCGCAACATCAACGGCGAGCGGCTCGACATCAGCTATCAGGGCGCCGGCCATGTCGAGGCCAGCGGCAAGGTCAAATACCTGCGGCTGGTGGCGCGCGGCGTCGGCGAAGTCAATACCCGGGCCCTGCAGGCCGAGCGTGTCGATGTCAACTTCGAGGGCGTCGGCGCGGTCAGCGTGTATGCCAGCGAACTGCTGAATGCCATCGCGCGCGGCATGGGCACGCTCGAGTATTACGGCCACCCGCGCACCGTCAACAAGTCGGTGGAAGGCATCGGCAGCGTGCGCGCTGGTGACTGATGTGGCCATTCTGAAATTGTTGCCCGGTGACACGCGAGACGATTGCAGGTAGTATCAGATTTACACCTATCGTTGTGTAACCGGGAGTCATCCACTGTGACTGTGCCAAATGATATCGCGCACTGGCGCGCGCAAATTTTTGCACGGCTACTGCTGGTGGTATTCGTCCTCGGCGCGGTCACCGCTGTGCCCAGTGTGCTACTGGCAGTCAGCGAAGGCATGTGGTCGATCGCCATCGTCGACAGCGTGGCCCTGGTCTGGCTGGCCGCGATTCTGTTGCTGCGGCGTGTCGCCTACACCACACGGGTGATCCATTTCCTGATCATTGCCTACATGGTGGGCGTGGCCCTGATGCTGAAAGTGGGGCCGGTCAGCCAGATTTACCTGATGGCGATCCCGGTGCTGGCGGCCCTGCTGCTGGGCCTGCGTCCAGCCGTGCTGTCGCTGCTGCTGGCCGGCGGCGCCGTGTTCGCGCTGGGCTTCCAGGACAATGCCCAGGTCCATTTCGACGGCATCCCCGATTATGCGGTGCTGAAAGCGACCATCGTCACGCTCAACTTCCTGTTCATGACCTCGGTACTCACGCTGTCCAGCGCCGTGCTGCTGCAACACCTGGCGCGCTCGCTGACGGAGCTGCATGCCACCGCCGACTCGCTGGAACTGGGCCAGAAGGAACTGTCGGCACTGAATGCCGAACTGCGCCTGACCTCGGCCGCCGTGGCGCGCCTGAATGACATGGTGCTGATCGCCGAAGTGGCCAACGGCCAGCAGCACATCATCTTCGTCAATGAAGCATTTGAGCGCCGCACCGGCTACCGCCGCCACGAAGTGCTGGGCCGCAGCCTGTTCCTGCTGCAAGGTCCGGATACCGAACCGGCCGCGCTGCAGCGCATCGAACGGGCCATGGCGCGCAGCGAACCGGTGCACGCCGAGCTGCTGAACTATACCAAAAGTGGCGAAACGTTCTGGGTCGAAAGCGACCTGGTGCCGTTCACCGACGACAGCGGCAACAACACGCACTGGGTCGCGGTCGAGCGTGACATCACAGAACGCAAGAAATCGCAGGATGATATCCACCGGCTGGCCTTCTTCGACGTGCTGACCGGCTTGCCGAACCGGCGCCTGCTGATGGACCGCATCGACAAGCTATTGGCCAGTTCCGAGCGCGGCGCTACCTTCAGCGCCGTCATGTTCGTCGACCTCGACCGCTTCAAATACATCAACGACGCGCGCGGCCATGCGATCGGCGATGCCCTGCTGTGCAGCACGGCGCAGCGGCTCAGCAAACTGATGCGCAAAGCCGATACCGTGGCCCGCATCGGCGGCGATGAATTCGTCGTGCTGCTGGCGCATCTGGCCACCGACCTGCCGAATGCCACCCACGCGGCGCTGACGGTGGCCGAGAAAATCCGCGACGCCATCGCCCAGCCGGTCGAGATTGAAGGCCAGAGCTACCAGTCGTCGGCCTCGATCGGCGTCACGCTGCTGCCGCAGAGCGGACAGAGTGCGCAGGACCTGCTACGCGAAGCCGATACCGCGATGTACCGCGCCAAGTCGGAAGGCCGCAACGGCGTCGCCTTCTTCGAGAGCACCATGCAGGCCGAAGTCGAACGCCGCCTGAGTCTGGAGCGCGGTCTGGCCGCAGCGCTGGAAGCGGGCCGCTTGCAGATGCATTACCAGCCACAAGTGAACGCAGCCGGCCAGACGGTCGGCGCCGAACTGCTGATGCGCTGGCCGCGCGACGATGGCAGCATGGTGGCGCCGAATATCTTCATCCCGGTGGCCGAGGAATCGGGCCTGATTGTGCCGATGGGCCGCTGGGCCCTGCAGCAAGCCTGCGAGGCGGCCCAGCAGCTGGCCCGGGCCGGCCACAGCATTCCGCTGTCGGTCAATGTCAGCCCGACCCAGTTCCGTCAGGACGATTTTGTCGACCAGGTACGGCAGGCGCTGGCCGACAGCGGCACTGCGCCCCAGTTGCTGATCCTGGAGGTCACCGAAGGCCTGCTGATCGACAAGCTCGATGACACCATCGCGCGCATGCAGCAACTGGCCGCGCTCGGCATCCGCTTCTCGAT
>JBGSBQ010000088.1:0-10079 GCA_041730475.1 Sphingomonadaceae bacterium | reverse complement strand
CGTCACGCCATCGGCCAGTTCAACCTTGCCTTCAAACACGCAGCCAACGTCGATGGTGACATCGCGACCACACACCAGCTCCCCGCGCACATCGATGCGGGACGGGTCCATCAGCGTCACGCCCTGCTCCAGCAGGCGGTGCGCAATATTGCGCTGGTGAATGCGTTCCAGCTCAGCCAGTTGCACTTTGCTGTTGACGCCTGCCACTTCCCACTGCGCACCGGGCTGGGCCGATACCACCGGCACGCCATCGGCCACCGCCATCGCGACGATGTCGGTCAGATAGTATTCACCTTGCGCATTGTTATTCGACAGAGCTGCCAGCCACTGTTTCAAGCGCGCGGTCGGCACCACCATGATGCCGCTATTGATTTCCTTGATCGCACGTTCGGCTTCGCTCGCATCTTTCTGCTCGACGATACGGACGATCTGGCCGTTCTCGCGGACGATGCGACCGAGGCCAAACGGATCATCCTGCACCACGGTCAGAATACCGAGCTGGTCCGGGCCGGCCACGTCGACCAGCGCCTGCAACGAAGCGGCTGTGGTCAGCGGCACGTCGCCGTACAGGATCAGCGTCGGCACGCTGTCGTCCAGTTCTGGCAGCGCCTGCTTTACCGCGTGGCCAGTGCCCAGCTGCGGTTCTTGCAGCGCGGTAGCGACCTTTTCCGGCTGGCTAGCCAGCAATTCCAGCACGGCGGCGCCCCCGTGGCCATAAATCACGCATAATCGGCTGGCGGACAGGCTGCGTGCGGTGTCGATGACATGCGACAGCAACGGCTTGCCGGCCAATGGGTGCAAGACTTTGGGCAGCGCAGACTGCATGCGCTTGCCCATACCTGCGGCGAGGATAACTACATTCATAAGACCCGATCAAGGTAAGTGAACAATATGCAAAAGTTTAACATGCCATCGTGCACTGCCCCAGCGCGTATTGTCCGTTGGCTGTTTTTGGCCGTCCTGCTGGCGCTGGCAGGCTGCAGCTCCTTGCGACTGGCCTACAACCACGGTGATACCTTGCTGTACTGGTGGATAGACGGGTATGTCGACCTCGATGGCGAGCAAAAATCCTGGGTCAAAAAAGATATCGACGAGCTGTTCCATTGGCACCGCAAGACCCAGTTGCACGATTACATACAGTTGCTGCAAACGGCGCAGCGCCAGTTGCAGGGCAATCCCGGCGCCGCCGACCTGCGCGCCGACTATGACGAAATCCGCAGCCGCACCGAGCTACTGCTGTTCAAGGCCTTGCCGGAACTGGCCGACCTGGCACGCTCGCTGAAACCAGAGCAAATCGCCCAGATGGAAAAGAAGTTCGCCGCCAACAATCTGGAGTTCCGCAAGAAAAACATGAAGGGCGACAAGGAGGCACAGCAAACCTTCCGCTACAAAAAATCGCTGGAACAATTCGAACTATGGTTCGGCAACTTTAGCACTGAGCAGGAAAACCTGATACGCAAAGCGTCCGACTTGCGGCCGCTGGACAATGAATTCTGGCTGGCCGAGCGCAGCCGGCGTCAGCGCAATCTTCTTGCCGCGGTGAAGAAAATTCACACCGAAAAGTTGTCCAAGGACGCCACCATCGCCGTGCTACATGGCGTCATCAAAGATGGGTTCGACGGACCGCCGCAAGCCGAGCAACGCCAGTACGTCGAGGCCTACACGGAAGCCACGCAGCAATTGGTGCTGAGCGTGATCCGGCTCGCCACACCGGCCCAGAAAGCCCATGCCCACAAGCGCATGCAAGGCTGGATCGACGACTTCAACAGTCTGGCGGCCGACCCGCGCTGAGCAGCGCCAGCAGCCCTGTATGGTATAGTGGACCCTGTTGAATCAATGACTTAGAACAGCGCCACATGCCCAAGCCGCACCAGAAGCCGGTGAAAAAACCCGCTAAAACCCCGGTCCACGGACCGCAGCACACCAATCAAGTCCGCATCATCGGCGGCGCCTGGAAGCGCACGCCGCTACCGGTGTTGGCCGCGCTCGGCCTGCGTCCGACCCCGGACCGGGTCCGCGAGACGGTGTTTAACTGGATTAATCACTTGCGCGACGGCTATTGGGCCGATGCCCAGGTGCTGGATCTGTTCGCCGGCAGCGGCGCACTCGGCTTTGAAGCGGCCAGCCGTGGCGCCGCCGCCGTCACCATGGTCGATACCCATAGCCCCGTGGTACGACAGCTGGATGACATCAAAACCAAACTGAAAGCTGACAACGTGACCGTGCTGCGTGCCGACGCCTTAGCGGTCGCGCAAAACGCGGCGCTGCGCGGCCAGCGTTACGACCTGATCTTCCTCGATCCGCCATATCAGCAGGATTTCCTCAGCCGTGCATTGCCGCTGTGCAGCAAATTGCTGAAACCGGGCACGCTGGTGTATGCCGAATCGGGCCAGTCGCTGGCCATGGAAGAGGGCGTTGAGGCGCCGGACTGGCTGGCGCCGTGGGAAGTGATCCGCGCCGACAAGGCCGGCATGGTCTACTTCCATTTATTAAAATACAAGGAAACGGGCATCTAACGCACCGTATGTGCGGTTAAATCGACCGCAAGCTGCCCCATATTAAGGCAAAGCCTGAATTTCAGGCATAATGCGCGTTCTATATTGGTGCACTGCAGGAGAGCCGCAATGGTAGTAGCTGTTTATCCGGGAACGTTCGATCCGCTGACCCGCGGTCATGAAGATTTGGTGCGCCGTGCATCCGGTCTGTTTGACACGCTGGTGGTGGGCGTCGCTGACAGCAAGAACAAAAAACCGTTCTTCTCGCTGGAAGAGCGCCTGACCATCGCCAACGAAGTCCTGGGCCACTATCCCAACGTCAAGGTCCAGAGTTTTTCCGGCCTGCTGAAAGATTTTGTACGCGAGCATGATGCGCGCGTCATTGTGCGCGGCCTGCGTGCCGTGTCCGACTTTGAATACGAATTCCAGATGGCGGGCATGAACCGCTACCTGCTGCCAGACGTGGAAACGCTGTTCCTGACGCCGTCCGACCAATACCAGTTCATCTCCGGCACCATCGTGCGCGAGATCGCGGTGCTGGGCGGCGATGTGTCGAAGTTCGTGTTCCCGTCGGTCGACCGCTGGCTGCAAAAGAAAATCGCCGCCACCCAATCCGAGTAAAGAAGTAAGCGAGTAGCCAGCATGTCCCTGATGATCACCGACGAATGTATCAATTGCGATATTTGCGAGCCTGAGTGCCCGAATGACGCCATTTACATGGGCGCGGAAATTTACGAAATCGATCCCAACAAATGCACTGAATGCGTCGGCCACTTCGACGAACCACAGTGCGTGCAGGTGTGCCCGGTCGAGTGCATTCCGATCCATCCCGAGTTCAAAGAGAGCAAGGAACAGCTGCAGGCCAAGTTCGAACGGCTGCAAGCGGCCAAGGCCTGATTCTAGGCATTCCGTTCTAAAGCGCAGTCCGGCGGCCGCAAAATTGCGGCCGCGTCTACATGCCGATGGTATATTTCAGCAGCGCCAGCGTCGCGGGCGAGATGCCGGCCGACCAACCATCCATGGAGACACCATAATATGCAACGCAGAACCCTCATCACCAGCCTGCTGGCCGCCACCGTACTGGCCGCCGGTTTCCACCTGCCCGCCATGGCCGCGACCGAAGTCGGCGGCATCAAGTTTGAAGACAGCGTCACCGTCGCCGGCAAGGAACTGAAACTGAACGGCGCCGGCCTGCGCACCAAGATGATCTTCAAGGTCTACGCGCTGGGCCTGTACCTGCCGGAAAAAAAGACGACCGTGGCCGACATTCTGGCGCAGGACGGACCGCGCCGCGTCTCCATCGTCATGCTGCGTGAACTCAGCTCGGAGGACTTTGGCGAGGCTTTCATGAAAGGCCTGAACGCCAACAGCAGCGCCAGCGAGCGCGCCAAGGTGCTGCCGCAAACCATGAAGTTCGGTGAAATTTTTGCGCAAATCCAGACCCTGAAGAAGGGCGACGCGCTGACCATGGACTGGACGCCGGGCGTCGGCACGCAGTGCATGCTCAATGGTAAAAAAATCGGGGAAGTGATGCCGGACGTGGCCTTTTACAATGCCATCCTGCGCATCTGGCTGGGCGAGCATCCGGCCGATAGCGCGCTGAAACCCGCGCTGCTGGGCGAGAAATAAGTCAGGACGACCACGGCGCAGCGCATGCTGCGCCGCAAGATCAGGCGCGCGATGCCAGCGCGCGCAGTTCTGCCGCGTGGCTGGGCGAACCTTCCATCGAATTCAACATGCGATTGAGCAACATTACATCGCGCATCTGACGCCGTTGCAGGCGTTCTTCCTTGCTCAGCTTCGGCTTCACCAGCAGCAACAAGGCGCGGCCGACGCCGCGCAGCAGCGGCTTGAACAGCACCAGCAAGGCACTGGTGACAGCAAGGCCAAAAGAGACTTCCAGCGTAGCGGTCAGCGAAATATTCTGGGCAGCGGTTTGAGCAAGTGCGATGAAGGTAGACATGTTGTTAAGGTGCATTTAGAATCAGGCGTAACTATAGTGCAGCGCAACATTTCCATCCAATTTCCTTTCACGATATCAATTATACGTTTCGTGAATGAAATGATGCATAATTGACGAGAGATCCATATTTCTCGTCCCCAACCACCTACTTCCCGCCACCATGAGCTTTTTGACGCTGGACCTGAATTTGCTGCGCGTGTTCGATGCCGTCATGACGGAGCAGAACCTGACCCGGGCCGCCGGCCATCTGGCCATGACCCAGCCGGCCGTGTCCAACGCCATCAAGCGCTTGCGCGAAAGCCTGGGGGACGAGTTGCTGATCCGCACCGCCTACGGCGTCAAGCCGACGCCGCGTGCGGAAGCGCTGTGGCCGTCCGTGCGCAGCGCGCTGGCCAGCCTGGAAGCGGCGGTGGCACCGGAAACCTTCGATGTATCCAAAGCCCATGCCACCTTCCGCATGGCGATGGCCGATGCAACGGCTGCGTTCTGGCTGCCAGCGCTGATGCGCTCGATTGAACGGGAAGCGCCGGGCGTCAATGTGCGCATGATGCCGCTGACCACGCGCGAACCGCGGCCCATGCTGCTGCGCGGCGATATCGACCTTGCGGTCGGCTTCTTCCCCGGCGTGGCGGCACAGCTGTCCTATGAGACGGGGTCGCCGATCCGCCATGAACGCCTGTACTCCGGTCATTATGTGTGCGTGATGCGGCGCGACCATCCACTGTCCAAGGTGGAACTGACGCTGGATAACTATTGCGCGGCCAACCATTTGCTGGTCAGCTTCTCCGGCCGTGCCCACGGTCTGGTCGACGAGGCGCTGGCGCAGATCCAGCGCGAACGCCGCATCCTGCTGACCGTCAACCAATTCTTTACCGCTGGCCGCGTGGTCGCCAATTCCGACCTGATCACCGTGCTGCCGCGCCACCTGATCGCCTCGACCGGCATGACCGACGCGCTGGTGCACAAGGAATTGCCCTTCACCTTGCCTGCCGTACACCTCGACATGCTGTGGCACGAACGCGATGCCCGCAGCCCGGCTCACAAGTGGCTGCGTCAGCACCTCGAAGGCATGAATTCGGTAGCGCAACGCACCGCGCCGGGTTCAGCGCCGCGCAACGATACCTATTAAGCGCTTAATGTGCACTGCTGGAACGGTAACCGATGCGGAAACCGCCCCAGTGTTTGCCATCGACGTAAATCGGCGCCGACAGGTCGTGCATCACTTCGCCCGTATCGCGCTTATAGGTCTGTAACAGGAAGGGCTTGGTGTTCGAACCGCAGCGCTTGCCCGTACGGTCGCTGAAGATGCGCTTGGTACGGTTGTTGACGATATCGATGTCATAGTTGCCCGTCAGCGGCTGGGAAAACTTCTTGTTATGGGTGGGGAAATATCCGTTGTTATCCACAGCCCCTGCATAAGCCAGCTGTGGCATGGCCACCAACAAACTTTCCTGCAACGTTGGCAGCACCTGGTCGGTAAAACTATCGAAACGGGTCGAATGCTTGGCCGGATTGGTGCCGGGAATCGGCTGGTAACGGCGGTCGAACAATGCTTCGCGCGTAATTTTTCCGGAAGCGATGGCGGCCGAGAAAATCCGGCCCACTTCCAGCGCGGCCTGCTGGGCGGCAATGCGGATCGGATCATGCGAGGTCGGCACCTGCGAATCCCCGAGCGCCGCCGTGATCAGCTCGGCCCGTTCGGCCAGCGCCATCGCCGAACTGGCGGCACGCGGCAATTCGGCGTCGGTGGATAACATGCTGTCGCGGATTTGCATGATGTCGGCCGCAATCTGCGCCGCAATCTGCACCTGCTCGCGCGAGGCATGGGCAATCTGGCCGATCTCGTCTTCCGACACACCCGACGATTGCTCTATGTTGCTGAGCAATCCATGCACGGTTTCCACATTGCCGGCGGCATCGCTGACTTTCACGGCCAGCGCATCCATACCTTTCGACGCCCGTTCCGCCTGCTCATTAATTTCGCGCACCATCTGGCTGATTTCATCGGTCGCTTCCTTGGTGCGCAGCGCCAGCTGGCGCACCTCGCCCGCCACGACGGCGAATCCGCGGCCATGCTCGCCGGCCCGGGCCGCCTCAATCGCGGCATTCAGTGCCAGCAAATTGGTGCGCGCCGAGATTTCGCTGATGGCCTCGGTAAAACTGTAAATACGGCGCGAATTACCCTGCAGGCTGGTGATAACGGCCGATGCCGCTTGCGCATCAGTACGGGCATTGCGGATCCGTTGCAGCCCCTGATCAACCTCGGCCCGGCCAGCCACCGTTTCGCCACGCACCTGGGCTGCCACCCGGGCGGCGCGCTCGGCATTGGCAGCGATGCTTTCCGTGTTGCGCGCGTTCTGGTCGGAACTCTGGACGATGGCACTGGCGGTGCGCACATCCAGCTCGATCTTCTTTTTGACGGAATCAACAAAGTACGACGTTTCGGCAGCGCCTATCATGATGGCGTCAATTTCCTCGCCCACCACATGGGCAAAGCGTCGCAAGCCCTCACCAACGCGGCGCTTGGGCCGCAAGGCCATGGCGGCGACACCACCGAGCGCGGCGGGTAGGCCATATACCAGCACCCCGCCGTCCGGCCCAAATAACAGTCCCGACAGGTAGGCGGCAGCGGTACCGACACTCGCCGCCCCCAGCAACCACAGACTGCGTTGTACTAACTGATGGCGCAAATTCATTTGTCTCCCGTATGCCTGTTACCAGGTCTGTGTCGAGCACTACTAAATGTTTTTCTTAGCGTACTACTTTATGGGTAACTTGGTGGTATTCTTCACTTCTTCCATGACGGCATAAGTATGCGTTTCGCGTACACCTTTTTGCAGCAGCGTTTTACCCAGGAATTCGCGGTAGGCGGCCATATCCTTGACGCGCGCTTTGACCAGATAGTCAAAACCGCCCGCCACCATATGGCACTCCAGCACTTCCGGGATGACTTGCACGCTGTGCTTGAAGGCATCGAACACCTCCGGCGTGGTACGGTCCAACACGACTTCGATGAAAACCAGCAGCGAAACATCGAGTAACTGCGGATTCAATTGCGCCGTGTAGCCCATGATGTAGCCAGACTCGTGCAATTTGCGTACCCGCTCCAGACAGGCCGCCGGCGACAGGTTTACCCGTGCTGCCAGTTCCACATTGCTGATGCGCCCGTCGCTCTGCAGCTCCATCAAAATTTTCTTGCTGATCTTGTCTAGCATCCCGAGACTCCTCGCGTTAATTTTATTTGGTTAAATTGTCTCACCAAAAACTATCTATTGCTAGTCCCCTGCAATACCAGAATTAATCCAGAAGAAATCGCTTTACAATCGAATCATCAGCAGTTCACGGATCATCTCCGACTCATCACGCCCGCCAAGCCAGTATTGCCGGGCGTGTTTTGCTACCTGCTTCCCCCTATTTTCATTCTGAGAGCTCTCCATGCAAGCAGCAGTTTCTTCCCCGTTCGCCACGCTACAGGCCGAAATCCTGCGTGATCCGAGTCCCTTGCGCGCCGCCATCACGGCCGCGTATCGCCGCGATGAAGTGACCGCAGTGCAATGGTTGTTGCAACAACTGGACAACACATGTTCCGAAACGCAACAACAAGAAGCACAACAACTGGCGTTCAAACTGGTGTCGGCGGTACGGGAAAAACGTACCCGCGCCTCCGGTGTAGATGCCTTGATGCATGAATTCTCGCTGTCCTCGGAAGAAGGCGTGGCGCTGATGTGTTTGGCCGAAGCCTTGCTGCGCATTCCGGACAGCGCCACCGCCGACCGCCTGATCGCCGACAAGATCAGCAAGGGCGACTGGCGCAAGCATTTGGGCGAATCGCCATCGCTGTTCGTCAACGCCGCCACCTGGGGTCTGCTGATTACGGGCAAGCTGGTCAGCACCAGCAGTGAAAACGGTCTCGGTTCGGCGCTGACCAAGCTGATTTCCAAGGGCGGCGAACCGCTGATCCGCAAGGGCGTGGATCTGGCCATGCGCATGCTGGGCAACCAGTTCGTCACCGGCCAGACCATCGACGAAGCGATCAAGAACGGCCAGGCCAACGAGGCACGCGGCTACCGTTATTCCTACGACATGCTGGGCGAAGCGGCGCTGACTGCGGCCGATGCCGACAAATACTATGCGTCCTACGAAACGGCGATTCATGCCATCGGTAAAGCCTCGAATGGCCGCGGCATCAAGAATGGTCCCGGCATTTCGGTCAAGCTGTCGGCGCTGCATCCGCGCTACAGCCGCGCCCAGCGCGCCCGCGTGATGGAGGAGTTGCTGCCGAAAGTACGTGCGTTGGTGCTGCTGGCCAAGCACTATGACATTGGCATGAATATCGACGCCGAAGAAGCCGATCGCCTGGAACTGTCGCTGGACCTGATGGAGGCGATGGCCTACGACCCGGCACTGGCCGGTTTCGAGGGCATCGGCTTCGTGGTGCAGGCCTACCAGAAGCGTTGCCCGTTCGCGATCGACTACCTGATCGATCTGGCCAAGCGCAGCGGCCGCAAATTCATGGTGCGGCTGGTCAAGGGCGCGTATTGGGATGCAGAAATCAAGCGCGCCCAGGTCGATGGCCAGAGCGGCTATCCGGTCTACACGCGCAAGGTGTACACCGATGTATCGTATCTGGTCTGCGCCCGCAAACTGCTGGCCGCAACGGCCGATATTTATCCCCAATTTGCCACCCACAATGCGCAAACGCTGGCCACCATCTACACCTGGGCCAAGCGCGATGGCGTCAGCGACTACGAATTCCAGTGCCTGCACGGCATGGGCGAAGCGTTGTATGACCAGGTGGTCGGCAAGGACAATCTGGACAAAGCCTGCCGCATCTACGCGCCGGTCGGTACCCACGAAACGCTGCTGGCCTATCTGGTGCGCCGCCTGCTGGAAAATGGCGCCAACTCCTCGTTCGTCAACCAGATCGTCGACGAAAGCATTCCGGTGGCGAACCTGACCAAGGATCCAGTGGAATTGGCCCGTGAGCAGGGCGGCCTGCCGCATGCCGGCATCGCGCTGCCATTGGCCATGTTTGGCAGCGACCGCAAAAACTCGGCCGGTCTCGACTTGTCGAATGAAGATGTGCTGCGCGACGTGGCAGCGGCACTGGCGACGCCACGCAGCTGGCACGCAGTGCCGTTGCTGGCCGGTCCGATCAGTGTCGGCCAGCCGCAGCAGAACGTGACCAATCCGGCCCAGCGCAGCGATATCGTCGGCCAGTTGTCGGAAGCCGGCCCGGCCGACGTGGAAACGGCGCTGTCCAGCGCCAGCCAGTTCGCCATGGACTGGCAAACCACCGAGCCATCACTGCGTGCCGCCGCACTGATACGCGCGGCGGCTCTGTTTGAAGCCCATTTCATGGAGCGGATGACGCTGGCGATCCGGGAAGCGGGCAAATCGTTGCCGAATGCCATAGCTGAGATCCGCGAAGCCGTTGATTTCCTGCGCTATTACGCGGCTGAAGTGCAAAGCGGCACCAATCCGCTGGCGCTGGGTCCGGTTACCTGTATCAGCCCGTGGAACTTCCCGCTGGCTATTTTCACCGGCCAGGTGGCAGCGGCGCTGGCCGCCGGCAATGTGGTGCTGGCCAAACCGGCCGAGCAAACTCCGCTGATCGCCTT
>JBGSBQ010000087.1:0-10081 GCA_041730475.1 Sphingomonadaceae bacterium | reverse complement strand
CTGGAAACCGAAATCCTGGCCGGCCTCGGCGTGGCCGATCCCTACGCCGACTAAGCCACCGCCGTTCCTGCCTCAGCCAAACCGCGCCTGAAAATCGCTGGGCAGCACGCCCAGCTGGGCCACAAAGGCACGGCGCAGATTGTATTCGGTGCCAAAACCGCTCTCGCTGGCGGCCCGCTTGACGCTCACGCCGGGCCGCTCCAGCAGCGCGCAGGTGCACTTCGTTCTCATGTTGCGCTATGGCCACCGCCATCTGCTCCACATCCAGTTCCAGTTTCAGGCGTGGCCGCAACCACGCTGCTAATTGCCCCTGCACACCCCCGGGCGCCGCCTGAGCCAAGAGTTCGGGACTGGAAACGTCGGCCGAGATCATCGCAAAAAAAAATACGGCACAAAGGCTAATGCCGTTAAGTTGAGGTGCCGAAGCGTGCGCTTGCACCCCAAGACAAGAACTGGGGTCAGACCCGCCGGGTCTGACCCCGGCTTTGCGTCGGTGGGGTTTGCCTGCAGATCTGCGCCCTAACTTAACGGCATTAGGCACAGAGGCGATCACATTGCAGGACGCGATATCTTCGATTTTGCGCTGATTGAATTCGATGCTATCGATGCCCTGAATTTTCAAGCGACCTTTGACCTAGCCAGCAACACCCTGAAAGCACGCTAAGCAGCATTCCAAATGCGCAATAACGTCAACCCAAGAGCTCAGCCAAACCGCGCCTGATAATCGCTGGGTAGCACACCCAACTGGGCCGTGAAGGCACGCCGCAGATTGTATTCGGTGCCAAAGCCGCTCTCGCTGGCAGCCCGCTTGACGCTCACGCCGGGCCGCTCCAGCAGCGCGCAGGCGCACTCCATGCGCAGACGCAGCAGCAACTGCGCCGGCGAAATGCCGGCCTCCTGCTGCAAGCGCCGGTGCAACGTGCGCACCGACAGCGCCACGGCCGCCGCCATCTGCGCCACATCCAGTTCCAGCTTCAGGCGTGGCCGCAGCCACGCCGTCAGTTGCCCCTGCACGCCCTCGGGCGCCGCCTGCGCCAGCAACTCGGAGCTGAACTGACGCTGGCCGCCGGGCCGCTTCAAAAACAGCACCAGCCGCTTGGCCACGCCCAGCGCCATGGCCCGCCCGCAGTCCTCCTCGACCAGACTCAAGGTCAGGTCCATGCCCGCCGCAATCCCGGCCGAGGTGTACAGCGCGCCATCCTTGACGTAAATCGCATCCTCCTGCACCCGCACCGACGGATACTGCGCCGCCAGCAGCGCCACATCCTGCCAGTGCGTGACAGCACGGCGTTGATCCAGCAGGCCAACCCGCGCCAGCACGAAGGCGCCGGTGCAGACCGCGCAGCAGCGCGCCACCCGGGTTGCGGCCCGCGCCACCCAGCGCAGCGCAGCTGCATCCAGCTCGGTACTGGCCAACTCCATGCCACGCCCGCCCGACACGATCAGCGTCGCCCCGGCCAGCCCGCCGCGTGGCAAACCCTCGGTCAGGACGCTGATACCGGACGCCGACAGCACCGCGCCGCCAGCCGGCGACACCAGCCGCACCCGGTACGGTTCCGGCTGACCGGCATCGCGCGCCTCGTCATTCGCGGTGGCGAACACCTGCACCGGCCCGGTCGCATCGAGCAGCACAAAGCCGGGGAATACCAGCACCCAGATATTGATGGTTTTCATGTGGCAGATATTCCACTATGAATGTCATTTGTGTCAACGCGGCGCATGCCAAGATACAGTCATTCATCGACAGGAGCTCCCATGACCCGCAGCATTGGCATCTATGTGTACGACGACGTTGAAGTGCTCGACTTCGCCGGCCCCTACGAAGTATTCACCTGCGCCAGCCGGGTGCACGGCGCGCCGCTGCCGTTCACGGTACAGCTGATTGCCCAGCGCGGCACCACCTTGCGCGCCCGCGCCGGCCTGCGCGTGCTGCCGGACGCCGTCTTCAGTGACGCCGGCCAGCCCGACCTGCTGCTGATCCCCGGCGGCGTGGTGACGGCGGAACTGGCCAAGCCCGAAGTGATCGCCTGGATCGCCGCCACCGCCCCCGGCTGCGAACTGGTGGCCTCGGTCTGCACCGGCGCCTTCCTGCTGGCCGCCGCCGGTCTGCTCGACGGCCTGCCCGCCACCACCCACTGGGACGATCTGGCCGACCTGCGCCAGCAATTCCCGCAAGTGCAGGTACAGGACGGCCCGCGCTGGATCGACACTGGCCGCATCATTACCTCGGCCGGCATCTCGGCGGGCATCGATATGGCGCTGCATCTGGTCGAGCGGCTGGCCGGGCGCGAACTGGCGCTGGCCACCGCGCAGCGCATGGAATATGACTGGAATGCGGCCGCATCCCGTTGTTTTTAAGGTGAATTTCGGGGAGGGCGAGCTTTTGGTGTATGCTATACCCCTTCGAAACAACGGCTCACGCCTCCTATGCAAGAGCACTCTAGTGGCGTCAAGACTGACGCCAAGCCCCATCGGTCGCTGTTTGAACGGCTGACTGCACTGATTTCCCCCGAGCCCGAGAACCGCGCGGAACTGCTCGAAGTTCTGCATGACGCCCACGAACGCAACCTGATCGACGCCGACGCCCTGTCGATGATCGAAGGCGTGTTCCAGGTGTCGGATCTGTCTGCCCGCGACATTATGATTCCGCGCTCGCAGATGGACGTGATCGACATTTCCAAACCAATCGAGGAATGGATGCCTGCCGTGCTGCAGACCGCCCACTCGCGTTTCCCCGCCATTGAGGGTGAACGCGACAAGGTAATCGGCATCCTGCTGGCCAAAGACCTGCTGCGCTACTACGCCGAAGAATCGTTCGACGTACGCGACATGCTGCGCCCCGCCATCTTCATCCCCGAATCGAAACGCCTGAATGTGCTGCTGCGCGACTTCCGCGCCAACCACAATCACATGGCGATCGTGGTCGATGAATACAGCGGCGTGGCCGGTCTGATCACCATCGAAGACGTACTGGAACAGATCGTCGGCGACATCGAAGACGAATACGATTTCGACGAAGAAGAAGACAACATCCTGTCGATCAAAGAAGGCCAGTTCGGCCCGCGCTGGCGCATCAAGGCACTGACCGAGATCAGCCAGTTCAACGAAGAACTCGACACCGCCTTGCCGGACGACGACGTCGACACCATCGGCGGTCTGGTCGCCAAGCATCTGGCGCGCATGCCGCACAAGGGCGATACCTTCGACCTCGAAGGCCTGCGCTTCGAAGTGCTGCGTGCCGACGCCCGCCAGATCCACGTGCTGTTGGTAGAAAAGCTGCCGGCCGCCCCCGAAGCGCTCGGCGACTGAGATGCGCTTTCGCCGCGCTAACCCCAACGATCCCCCCAAGCCGCAACGCTCGACCCGAGGACGGATGATCATCACCGCGCTGGCCGGCGCGTTGTGCGTGTTCGCCTTCGCGCCGTTCGGCTGGTGGCCACTTGAAATCCTCGGCCTCGCCACACTGTTTTATCAGGTGCTGCGCAGCGACGGCGTGAAAAGCGCTGGCCTGATCGGCTGGGCCTTCGGCTTTGGCTGGACCGCCGCCGGCACCCACTGGCTGTACGTCTCGATGCACAATTTCGGCGGCATGCCAGCGCCGCTGGCCGCCGCCGCCGTGCTGCTGCTGGCGTGGGCCATGGGCTTCTACGTGGCGTTGGCCATGGGCGGCGCGATCTGGCTGCGCAAGCGCTGGGCGCTGCCGCTACCAGCCGCCAACCTGCTGCTACTTCCCGCCATGTGGGCGCTGTTCGAATGGCTGCGTGGCTGGCTGTTCACGGGCTTCCCGTGGCTGTCGTCCGGCTATGCCCACAATCATAGTCCGCTGGGCGGTTACGCCGCGCTGCTGGGTGTGTACGGCCTTGGCTGGCTGGCCGCGCTGTGCGCCGGCGCCCTGCTGCTGCTGTTCCATCCTACCCGCTGGCGTGCCATGACGCTGGTCGGCCTGATCCTCGCCAGCGGCGCGGGTCTGAGCCTGATCCAGTGGACTCAGACCGCAGGCCAGCCGATCACGGTGCGTCTGCTGCAGGGGAATGTGCCGCAGGACGAGAAATTCAACGGCGCCCACGTGCTGGCCACACTGAAGCAATATCAGGACGCCATCACGGCCGCCCCGGCCGACCTGATCGCGACCCCGGAAACGGCCGTGGTCATGCTGCCGCAGCAGCTGCCGCCCGATTATCTGGCCGGCATCGGCCAATTCCTGACCAAGACCGGCAGCAAGCTGATACTCGGCATTCCGCTGGCTGACAGCGAAACCGCCTACTTCAACAGCGTGATCGGCATGGGTCCGGCCAGCGGCGCCAGCTTCTACCGCTATGACAAACACCATCTGGTGCCGTTCGGCGAATTCATTCCGCCTGGCTTCCGCTGGTTCGTCAACCTGATGGCGATCCCGCTCGGCGACATCACCAGCGGCGCGCCGCTGCAAGCGTCGTTCGCCGTCAAACAACAGCGCGTGCTGCCGAATATCTGCTACGAAGACTTGTTCGGCGAAGAGATCGCGGCCCAGCTGCACCGGCCAGCCGCAGGCCAGCAGCCCGCCACCATACTGCTGAACACCTCGAATCTGGCGTGGTTTGGCGACACCATCGCGATCCCCCAGCATTTGCAGATTTCGCAGATGCGCACGCTGGAAACGGGGCGTCCGATGCTGCGCGCTACCAACACCGGCGCCACCGCCATCATCGACGCCCACGGCAGCGTGGTGCAGCAACTGGCGCCGAATACGCGCGGCGTGCTGGCCGCCACGGTGCAAGGCATGGCCGGCAATACCCCGTATATCGTCTGGGGTAACCAGCTGTTCCTGGCGCTGGCGACACTGGCGCTGGGTGCCGCATGGCTGATCGGCTACCGACGTTTGCACGCAAAAAAGGCAGCAAAAGCCGCTTAATCTCTACAGGACCCCTGTAAAACCCGCTAAAATTAGCCGCTTTAGTGTATCGACAACTGCTGCGCCCCTGCTGCGCGCCACCGACCAAACAAGATGCTGACATTTCAACAAATTATCCTGACCTTGCAAACCTACTGGGACAAGCAAGGCTGCGCCCTGCTCCAGCCCTACGACATGGAAGTCGGCGCCGGCACCTTCCACACCGGCACCTTCCTGCGTGCGATCGGCCCTGAGCCTTGGCGCGCCGCCTACGTGCAGCCGTCGCGCCGCCCGAAAGACGGCCGCTATGGCGAGAACCCGAACCGCGGCCAGCACTACTACCAGTATCAGGTAGTGATGAAGCCAGCGCCGGACAACATCCTCGACCTGTATCTGGGTTCGCTGGAAGCGCTGGGCCTGGACCTGAAACAGAACGACGTGCGCTTCGTCGAAGATGACTGGGAAAGCCCGACGCTGGGCGCCTGGGGTCTGGGCTGGGAAGTCTGGCTGAACGGCATGGAAGTGACGCAGTTCACCTACTTCCAGCAAGTCGGCGGCCTCGATTGCAAGCCGGTGCTGGGCGAAATCACCTACGGTATTGAACGTCTGGCCATGTATCTGCAAGGCGTCGAGAACATGTATGACCTGGTCTGGACCGAATGGGAAGAGAACGGCCAAAAGAAAGTGCTGAAGTACGGCGATGTGTTCCACCAGAACGAAGTGGAACAATCGGCCTACAACTTCGAGCATTCGAACACCGAACTGCTGTTCTCGCAATTTAACAACCACGAATCAGAAGCCAAGCGCCTGATCGAAGCCCAGCTGACGCTGCCGGCCTACGAGCAGATCATGAAGGCCTCGCATAGCTTCAACCTGCTGGACGCCCGTGGCGCCATCTCGGTGACCGAACGCGCCGCCTACATCGGCCGCGTGCGCACCCTGTCGCGCCTGGTCGCCCAAGCCTACTACGAGTCGCGTGAGCGCCTGGGCTTCCCCATGGTTCCGGCCACCGCCGCCTGAGTCTGCAGCTGAAAACGAACTAAACGATATGAACCAAACTCTCCTCATCGAACTGCTGACCGAAGAACTGCCGCCGAAAGCCTTGGCCAAACTGGGCGCCGCTTTCGCCGCCGGCATCAGCAATGGCCTGAAATCGCGCGACCTGCTGGAAGCTGACAGCGTCGCCACCTCGTACGCCACGCCGCGCCGTCTGGCCGTCACCATCACCAAAGTACGTGCCGTATCGCCGGATAAATCGATCCGCGAAAAAGTGCTGCCGGTGTCGGTCGCGCTGGACGCCAACGGCAACGGCACCGCACCGCTGGCCAAGAAATTGGCAGCGCTGGGCTTCCCCGACCTGAGCGTGGCCGATCTGGAACGCGCGCAGGACGGCAAGGCTGAAAGCTTCTTCTACACCTACACCGCCACCGGTTCCGCACTGCAGGCCGGCCTGCAGGCGGCGCTGGAAGAGTCGGTCGCCAAGCTGCCGATTCCAAAGGTCATGAGCTACCAGCGTCCGGACGGCACCACCGTGCAGTTCGTGCGCCCGGCCCATAGCCTGATCGCCCTGCATGGCAGCAGCGTCATTCCTTTGACCTTGTTGGGTCTGACCGCCTCCAACGTGTCGCAAGGCCACCGCTTCCTGACCGCCGAAGGTCAGCGTCACTTCACCATCGCGGACGGCGAAAGCTATGCCACCACGCTGGCGACGCAAGGTAAAGTCATCGCCAGCATCGACGAGCGCAAGGAAAAAATCCGCGCCGCGCTGCTGGCCAAGGCCGGCGCCGATCAGGTGCTAATGCCGGAAGCGCTGCTGGACGAAGTCACCGCGCTGGTCGAATGGCCAGTGGTGTACGAGTGCCACTTCGAAGAAGAATATCTGGCGGTACCGCAGGAATGCCTGATCCTGACCATGCAGACCAACCAGAAATACTTCGCACTGACCGATGCCAATGGCAAGCTGCGTTCGCGCTTCCTGATCGTCTCCAACATCGCCACCGACACCCCGGCTGCCATCATCGGCGGCAATGAGCGCGTGGTGCGTCCACGTCTGTCGGACGCCAAGTTCTTCTTCGAGCAGGACAAGAAGAAGACGCTGGAATCGCGTTTGCCGCTGCTGAAGAACGTGGTCTACCACAACAAGCTGGGCACGCAGGCCGAGCGCAGCGAGCGCGTCACCGGTCTGGCGGGCGCGATTGCCGCCAAACTGGGCGCCGACGTGGCGCTGGTGGAACGCGCCGCGCGCCTGTCCAAGGCCGACCTGCTGACCGACATGGTGGGCGAGTTCCCTGAGCTGCAAGGCATCATGGGCACCTACTACGCCCGCAACGACGGCGAAGCCGAAGATGTGGCGCTGGCCGCCTCCGAACACTACCAGCCGCGCTTTGCCGGCGACGCCCTGCCTTCGACCGTGACCGGCACCGCCGTAGCACTGGCCGACAAGCTGGAAACCCTGGTCGGCATCTGGGCCATCGGTCTGGCCCCGACCGGCGACAAAGATCCGTTCGCACTGCGCCGTCACGCGCTGGGCGTGCTGCGCATGCTGGTGGAAAAACGCCTGCCGCTGTCGATCAGCGGCCTGCTGTCGGATGCCGCCAGCAAGTTCACCGGCATCGCCGGCTTCAAGGACCCAAGCGCCGACGTGATCGCCTTCATGCTGGACCGCCTGCGCGGCATCCTGCGTGAGCGCGGTTTCTCGCCGAACGAAATTGAAGCCGTGGTAGCGCAGAATCCGGACCGTCTGGACGACATCGTGCAGCGTCTGGAAGCGGTGCAAGCCTTCGCCGCGCTGCCGGAATCGGCCTCGCTGGCCGCTGCCAACAAGCGCATCACCAACATCCTGAAGAAGAACGAAGAAGCGCTGGCCGCCGCCGGTGGCCTGAGCGTGAAAACCGAACTACTGCAGGATACCGCCGAGAAGAATCTGGCCGCCGCCGTCACCCGCGTGCAACCGGAGATCGACGCCGCCTTCGCAGCGGGCGACTTCGCCAGCACGCTGAAGACGCTGGCCCAGTTGCGCGACGATGTCGATGCCTTCTTCAACGACGTGATGGTGATGGCCGAGGATGTCGCGCTGCGCAACAACCGTCTGGCCCTGCTGTCGTCGCTGCACGGCATGCTGAACCGCGTGGCCGACATTTCCAAGCTGGCGGCCTGACATGGGGGCAGCGGCGCTCAAGCTGATCATCCTCGACCGGGATGGCGTGATCAACCACGATTCGCCGGACTTCATCAAGTCGCCGGCCGAGTGGATCCCGGTGCCCGGTTCGCTGGAAGCGATCGCCCGCCTGAACCAGGCGGGCTATCGCGTGATCGTCGCGTCGAACCAATCGGGCATCGCGCGCGAACTGTTCGACATGACGGTGCTGCACGCGCTCCACCAGAAGATGCACATGCTGGCGCAGCAGGTTGGCGCCACCATCGACGCCATCTTCTTCTGCCCGCACGCGGCCGTCGACAGCTGCGATTGCCGCAAGCCTAAGCCCGGCATGTTCAGCGAGATTTCACAGCGCTACAACGTCAGCCTGAAAGGCGTGCCGACTGTCGGCGACTCGCTGCGCGACCTGCAAGCCGGCTATGTCAGCGGCTGCGTGCCGTATCTGGTGCTGACCGGGAAAGGCGAGAAAACGCTGGAAACCGGCGGCCTGCCGCCCGGCACCACGGTATTCCCCGACCTCGCCAGCATGGTCAGCCACCTGCTCAAGACGGCGGCGGCTGCGGCCGGCAACGCCGCCTGATGTACTTAACGTATTCCTGTTCTGGAGACCGCATTGCGTAACATCGTCCCATTTTTGCGTTCTTTGCTGTTCACGCTCATCATGGTCGTCTCGACCATCATCTGGGCCTGTGTCTGTTTCCTGGTCGCGCCGCTGCCGTACAACCAACGCTTCTGGGTCACCGCGCGCTGGAACGTGTTCATGATCTGGTGCCTGAAAGTCATCTGCGGCATCCGCTACCAGATCAAGGGCGCCGAGAATTTTCCTGACGCGCCAGCCGTGGTACTGGCCAAGCACCAGTCGGCATGGGAAACCATCTTCCTGCTGCCTAACCTGCCACGCCCGCTGGTGTTCGTGTTCAAGAAGGAGATTCTGTACATTCCCTTCTTCGGCTGGGCCATGGCGTTGCTGCGGATGATCCCGATCGACCGCAAACAGGGCAAGAACGCCTTTGCCCACGTGGTGCGACACGGAAAACGCCGCCTGGCGGACGGCCAATGGATTATTATGTTCCCTGAAGGGACACGGATCCCGGTCGGCCAGAAGGGCAAGTACAAAAGCGGTGGTACGCGGCTGGCGATCGAGACCGGCGCCGTGGTGGTGCCGATCGCGCACAACTCCGGCGAATGCTGGCCCAAGAATTCATTTATCAAGCGTCCCGGCCTGATCACGGTCTCAATCGGCAAGCCGATTGCGTCCGAAGGCCAGTCGGCAGATGGCATGATGGAACAGGTGGAAAATTGGATCGAATCAGAAATGCGCGTCATTTCGCCCCACGTCTACAACGCTGGCTAGAAGAACTGGCCACTGTTGCCAAGCCGGCTGCGTCGCCTGACGCACCGGCCCATGACGGCCGCACCCAGCCCGACCTGCTCGGGACGGATCAGGCGTCGGCGCCGCTGCGGCGCCCGGTGTACACCGAGCCGGTATGGTCGGTACCAACGCCGCCATCCGGGCGCGCTGTCACTCCCCTTTCCCCTTACGTTCAGCCAGCGCCGCCACGCGCCCAGCCGCCTGCACCACCGGCCGATCTAGCGCCCAAGCGCCAGTTGATGGTCGATGAATTCGTACTCGAATACACACTGCGCCGCTCGACCCGCAAGTCGATCGGCTTCATGATCGACGACGACGGCCTGCGCGTGACGGCGCCCAAGCGCATCAGCATCACCGAGATCGACAACGCGATCCGCACCAAGCAGCACTGGATCCTCAGCAAACTGAAAGAACGCCGCGAACGGCGCGCCGCGCGGCTGGACAAGCCGCCGGTGGCGTGGGTCGACGGTGCACAGCTACCGTATCTGGGTGCCGACATCACGCTGCGGCTGCTGGTCGGCGGCCGCAACCGCAGCAGCTACAATCCCGTCACGCGGGAACTGTCGGTGGTGCTGGTGCCGGGCGCCAGCGAGGACGCGCTGAAAGAACGGGTGAAGGCCTGGTACCAGCTGGAAGCCAGAGCCTTGTTCGAGCAGCGCCTCGACCTGTACGCGGCGCGGTT
>JBGSBQ010000086.1:0-10158 GCA_041730475.1 Sphingomonadaceae bacterium | reverse complement strand
TAATATCAAAGCCAGCTTGCTTGGCGCGAATGGCAGCAGCTTTATGCCATTGTCGATAATTGGATATATCACGCAAAGTCATGGCGCGTGCTTGCATCGGAATGTCTGGCCGAGCGCGAGATCGATGCGCGCATGGCCCGTACCGCACGGCGGCCGATGGCGATGGGCGATATCACGGTGACCAACACGGTGGTGTTTTCGCTGGTGATCGGCGGCGCTGGCATGTGGATCCTGTACACGCTGGTCAATCCGCTGACCATGTGGCTGACCTTTGTCACCTTCGTCGGCTATGCCGTGATCTACACCATGGTGCTGAAACCGGCCACGCCGCAGAACATCGTCATCGGTGGCCTGTCGGGGGCGATGCCGCCGGCGCTGGGCTGGGCCGCCGTCGCCAATGACGTGCCGATGCAAGCCTGGCTGCTGGTGCTGATTATCTTCGTCTGGACCCCGCCGCACTTTTGGGCACTGGCCATGTACCGCCGCGACGATTATGCGAAATCGGGCTTGCCGATGCTGCCCGTCACGCACGGCATGCGTTTCACCCAGTTCCACGTCTGGCTGTATTCGATCGCGCTGGCTGCTACCACCTTGCTGCCGTTCGCGGTGCGCATGAGTGGCCTGATTTATCTGGTCTGCGCGGTGCTGCTGAACGCCGTGTTCCTGCACCACGCATGGAAGATCTACAAGCACTATACCGACCTGATCGCCCGTAAGGCGTTCACCTGGTCGATCATTTATCTGGCATTGCTGTTCGCGGCGCTGCTGGTCGATCACTACTTCAAATTCTGACATGAAAAAACTGCTCGCCCTGGCCCTGATGGCAATCACCCTGTTGACGGGCTGCGACCGTTTTCTGGGCGCGCCCAAGCTGAATTTCAAAAACACCGACCTGACCGGTCTCGATTACGCCAAGGACTTCGCGCTGACCGACCACACCGGCAAGGCACGCACGCTGGCTGACTTCAAGGGCAAGCTGGTGGTGATGTTCTTCGGTTATACCCAGTGCCCGGACGTGTGCCCGACCACCATGGCTGAAATGTCGGCCGTGATGCAGCAACTGGGCCCGCAGGCCGAGCAGGTGCAGGTGCTGTTCGTGACGGTTGACCCGGAACGCGATACCCAGCAGCTGCTGGCCCAGTACGTGCCGGCGTTTGACAAACGCTTCCTCGGCCTGTACGGCACCCTGCCACAGACCGAAAAAGTGGCCAAGGAGTTCAAGGTGTTCTATGACAAGGAGCCGGGCAAGACCGAAGGCAGCTACACCATGGACCATACGGCGGCCAGCTATGTGTTCGACAAGCAGGGCAAGATTCGCCTGTTCGTACGCCATGGCCAGGGTCCGGCACCGATCGTGCATGACCTGAAGTTGCTGCTGGAATGAAGCGCTGATGCGCCCCCAGTTCCAGCCCTACACCCGCGTGGCAGCGGTGATCCTGCTGATCACCGGTTGCCTGATTGTGCTGCGTCCCTTCCTGGCGGCGATCCTGTTCGCCGCCGCCATCTCGATTTCCAGTTGGCCGCTGTACCAGCATTTGCTGCAGCGCCTGCGCCAGCGCCACACGCTGGCCGCCGCCATCATGAGCGCCAGCCTGACCCTGCTAATTATCGTGCCGCTGGCACTGGTCACCTACAACGTGGCTGACAATGTGTCGTCGTTCTACGAGCAGATCAAAGCCCATATCGACAGCGGCACGCTGGCACCGCCGGAATGGCTGAGAGAGCTGCCACTGGCGGGCGAAGCGGCCGATGCGTATCTGCGCAAGCTGCTGGGCAGCCGCGATGAATTGCTGGCGGTCGCCAAGAACTTGCTGGAACCGGCGCGCAGGCTGCTGCTGGGCGGCAGCGTCGTGCTGGGCAGTGGCGTGGCGCAGGTCAGTCTGGCCGTATTCGTCAGCTTCTTCCTGTACCGCGACGGGGAAACCCTGTTGGCGGCGCTGCAGCGCGGGCTGGAGAAGCTGATCGGTGCGCAGGCAGGCACTGTGGCGGATACGGTGGCGCGCACCGTGCGTGGCGTTATGTATGGCTTGCTGGGGACGGCGCTGGCGCAGGCCGCTGTGGCGGCCATCGGCTTCCTGCTGGCCGGCGTGCCGGCCGTGGCACTGCTATCGGCCGCTACCTTCATTCTGTCGCTGGTGCCGGTCGGCCCGCCGCTGGTGTGGGGCGGGGCGGCAGCGTGGCTGTTCAACCAGGGCAGCACCGGCTGGGGCATTTTCATGCTGGCGTGGGGCTTCTTCCTCATCAGCGGGGTCGATAACGTGGTCAAGCCAATGCTGATCAGCCGTGGCAGCAGCCTGCCGTTCATCCTGGTGCTGCTGGGGGTGATGGGCGGCGTGCTGGCGTTTGGCTTCGTCGGCCTGTTCATCGGTCCAACCTTGCTGGCAGTGGCGCTCGGCCTGCTGCGCCACTGGAGCGAGCAGGGTCAGTAATTGACCATCATGGCGGCCAGTTCTGGCCCCACGTGGCGTTCAAAGATGGCTTTCAGCGTGCCATCCTCGCGCATGGCCTGGATGGCGCGCCGGAATTGCGCCACCACCGGTTCCGGCACGCGCTGACGTGACAGTACCAATCCCCCGATGATGCGGTCACGCGGGGCCCAGTCCATCAGCCGATAGTGATCATTCATGTCGCCCTGGCGAGTGACGGCGGCCCAGCTGACGCCCAGTGCCAGCACGGCATTGACGCGGCGCAGCTTGAACAGGCGTAGCAGCGAACTGTAATCGGCCGTTTCGTAGACCCGGCCCTGGGCCCGCAGCTTGTCGAGCCAGGCGTCATAGGTGGGGCCATGCTTGAAGCTTTTGATCACGGCGACTTTGTAGTCAGGCGTGGCGAGGAAGCTGTCCAAGCTGTTGACGCGCTGCGCTGCCTCCGGCTGCAGGATGACGAAATTGCGCTCGCTCAGATAGCTGATGAAGGTGGCCGCCTGCTCGCGCTCCGGGGTGGCGATGCCAGAAACGGTCATGTCCAGTGTACCGTTCAGCATCGCGGTCCAGATCCGCACCCGCGACTCGGTATGGGGCAGGAAGCGGCAGCCGGTGCGGCGCGCCAGTTCTTCGACGACATCCTTGTCGATGCCGGTCCAGTGGCCCTGAGCGTCGCGGTAATGCAGGGCGCCGTGTTCGTAGAACGACACCTGCAGTTCGCCGCAGGGTGCCGCGCCGGCAGCGCGCACGCTGGCCAGCAACAGGCAGCAAAGTATCAGCCGCAGCACCACGATGTGTTCCTCCCGATCCTGGTGGCGCGCTAGTCCTGTTCGGCGTGTTGGTCGTTGCGATCGCCCTTGGGGATCACTTTCACCAGCAGGATGCGCGGTCCGTTCATTTTGCGGGCCACGATGTCAAAGTCGCGGAAGCTGATGCGCTGTCCCTGTTTCGGGATATCGCCCAGCTTCAGCATGATCAGGCCACCAACAGATTCTACCTCTTCGACGCCCAGTTCTTCATTTTCGATGTCAATGCCGAGCGCCCGCTCCAGCGAAAAGATCGGCAAACTGGCCTTGCCGACCAGGGTGCCGTCGGCCTGACGCAGCCAGTCGTTTTCGTTGAGGCGGAATTCATCATGGATTTCGCCGACCATGGCGCCCAGCAGGTTGTCCAGCGTGATGAAGCCGAGCGGGCGCTTGCCCTTCTCGCCGATCAGGGCGAAGTGGGGGGCGCCGTCACGGAAGCGGCGGAACTGGTCCAGCGCCGGGGTGCGCGCCGAGATGGTTTCGACGGGGCGCAGCAGCGGTACCAGATCGGTCACGGTTTTGCCGCCTTGCTGGGCGAAGAACAGGTCTTTCAGGTGGACCACTCCGAGCACGGTTTCGCCGTCGCTGTCGTAATACGGATAGCGGCTGAAGCGGTTGCGCAGCATGGTGTCGAGGTTGTCGCTCAGCGGACGGCTGGCGTACAGGCCGATCACCTCATTAATCGGGCGCATCAGGTCCGATACGGCCAGGTCGCTGAAGTCCAGCGAATGGGCCAGGATGTTGCGTTCGTCGGCATTGAACTTGCCACCCGGTTTGCTGGTGCGCAGGATCAGCTTCAGTTCATCGACCGAGTAGTGGGCGTCATGCCCGCCCTTGCCGGACAGGCCGGCCAGCCCCAGCACCATGTTGGCGCTGGCGTTCAGCACCCAGATGAATGGGTACATGCTCCAGTAGAAGCCATACAGCGGCAGTGCGCTCCACAGGCCGACCGCTTCCGGCATGCGGATCGCCAGTGACTTCGGTGCCAGTTCGCCGACCACGATGTGCAGGAAGGAGATGATGGAGAAGGCCAGTACGAAGGCGATGCCGTGCACCAGTTCCGGCGACTGGATGCCGGCTGCGCTAAACACTGGTTCCAGCAGACCGGCGAAGGCCGGCTCGCCGACCCAGCCCAGGCCCAGCGAGGCCAGCGTGATGCCGAGCTGGCAGGCCGACAGATAGGTATCAAGTTCGCCATGCACCTTGGCCAGGATGCGTCCGCGCAGCCCTTGAGTCTTGGCGATGGCGCGGATGCGCGTCTTGCGCAGCGTGACAATGCCGAATTCGGCCGCAACGAAGAAGCCATTCAGCGCGACCAGCACGAGCGCGAGGATGACCAGAAAGAGGTTTTGCATGGTGAGAGAGGAGGAATGCGTCAGTCGAAACCGCCATCTTAACCTGCCTGAGCGCCGCGCAGGATGACAACGCTAGGCGCGCGTGCCAAATGGTGCGCCCTGATTAGCGGCCAGCAGCGCTTCGACGGCCGGATGGCGGATCTTGCGCTCACTCGAAATGGCGTAGAACTGCTCGCGCAATTCCGGCACATCGCCCACCAGCACGGCGCCAAACTGCTCATGGATATCGTGCTGCAGGGCCGCCGGTGCGAAGAACAGGCCCATGCCGTTACGGCCAAAGGTGTTCAGCATGGCGTTGTCCTCGAATTCGCCGACGATGTCGGGCCGTACCTGATGCTGAACGAACCAGGCGTCGATACGTCCGCGCAGCGCATTGTTGCGGGTCGGGAGCAGCAGCGGCGCGCCATTCAGGCTGGCCGGGAAGTTTCGGCGGTACTTGCGCTGCAAGCGGGCCACGCCGAACAGCTGCATCTCGCTTTCGCCCAGCAGGTGGCTGAACACGCGCAGGCTGCCGCCGGCGCGCACCGCGCGGTCGGTCAGCACTACATCAAGTTTGTTCAAGGCCAGGTCGGCCAGCAATGATTCAAATTCATCTTCGAGGCAGACCAGCTTGACTTGCTGTGTCATCTGCTGGGTGGCCTGCAGCAGACGGAACGCGATCAGCTTGGGCAGCGAATCGGAGATGCCGACCGTCAGCCGCATCTTGCCTGCATCGGCATCGTCGAGCGCATCCTGCAGCTGGTCGCCCAGCAGGAAGATCTGGTCGCAATAGTTGAGTGCAACGCGCCCGGCCTCGGTCGGCACCAGCCGTCGGCCCTGTGGTTCCAGCAGCGATTTGCCGACCTGCTGATCGAGCAGACTCAGTTGCATGCTGACCGTTTGCACCGCCAGCCCAAGGCGGTCGGCGGCGCGCGTAACACTGCCTTCCTTGGCCACCATCCAGAAAAAATACAGGTGACGATAGTTTAATCCGGTCGTTTTCATAGTCGTTAATCTTCTGGTTTTTCGATGTAATGTTTCAATTATCTTCTATTTTTTAAAATGCGGAAGTTCTCTACACTGGCCCCCATTGATTAATAACAGAGAGAGAACTCACCATGAAGCATTTCAGAGTGTCCTTCCTCGTTACGTTCGCCTGCCTTGCGGCAGCGGGCTGGTGGGGCTACGAATTAACTGGCTGGGGCGGTGCGCTGACGGCCGTCGGTATCGCGGCGATTTTGGCCGTGATGGAAGTGTCGCTGTCGTTTGATAACGCGGTGGTCAACGCCTCGGTACTGAAGACCTGGGACGAGTACTGGAAGAAGCTGTTCCTCGGCGTCGGCATCATTATCGCGGTGTTCGGCATGCGCTTGCTGTTCCCGCTGGTGATCGTCGCAGTGGCAGCTGATATCGGCCTGATGGACGTGTGGCACCTGGCGCTGAATGATCCCAAGACCTACTCGATGCACCTGACTAACCACCACGCGGAAGTGGCAGCGTTTGGCGGCATGTTCCTGCTGCTGGTGTTCCTGAACTTCCTGCTCGATCACGAGAAGGAAACCCACTGGCTGGGTAACGTCGAGAAGAAACTTGGCTCCTTGGGCAAGGTGTCCTCGATGGCGGTGATGGTATCGCTCGGCGTGCTGCTGGGCAGTATGGGCCTGGTAGAAGAAGCGCAGAAGCTGGTGGTGCTGGTCTCCGGTCTGTGGGGCGTGCTGGTGTACGTCGGCGTGGATGCAGTCAGCAACCTGCTGGAGAAGGAAGAAGAGGGCAGCAATGTCGGCGACATGGTCAAGCGCGGTGGTATCGGCGGCTTCCTGTACCTGGAAGTGCTGGATGCATCGTTCAGTTTCGATGGCGTGATCGGCGCGTTTGCGATCACCACCGATGTTGTGATCATCATGCTGGGCCTGGCCATCGGCGCGATGTTTGTCCGCTCGCTGACGGTGTATTTGGTGGAGAAGGGCACGCTGGACCAATTCGTCTATCTGGAACACGGCGCGCACTACGCCATCGGCATCCTGGCGGTGATCATGCTGGCCAGTATGAAGTTCCACATCCCCGAGATCTTCACCGGTCTGATTGGTGTGGCCTTCATCGGCGCCTCGCTGTGGTCCTCGGTGCGGCACCGCCGCCAGCAGGAAGCGCTGGCAGTGGCAGCGTAAGCAGTCAAGAACAGAAATGCGGCGGGCTCCAATGGGCGCGAGCCAGCCGCAGATGTAGTAACAGCCCAATTACTTTTTAGGAGTCACACATCATGGCAATCAGTCTGCAAAAAGGCGGCAACGTCAACCTGAGTAAAGAAGCTCCCGGCCTGTCCAAAATGGTCATTGGCCTCGGTTGGGATGTACGCAGCACCGACGGCAATCCTTTCGATCTGGATGGCTCGGCCTTCCTGCTGAAAGCCGACGGCAAAGTACGCAGCGACGCCGACTTCATCTTCTATAACAACCTGAAATCGGTCGAAGGCGCGGTAGCCCACTCGGGCGACAACCGCACCGGCGCCGGTGACGGTGATGACGAGACGGTGCAGATCGACCTGAGCCTGATCCCGGCCAATGTCGACCGCATCGCCATCTGCGCCACCATCCACGAAGCCGATGCACGGCGTCAGAACTTCGGCATGGTGCAGAAAGCCTTCATTCGCTGCGTGAACGCCACTGGCAGCGTCGAAATCGCCCGCTTCGATCTGTCGGAAGACGGCTCGACGGAAGCGGCGATGGTGTTCGGCGAAGTCTATCGCAATGGTAGCGACTGGAAGTTCAAGGCCGTCGGTCAGGGCTTCAAAGGTGGCCTCGGCCCACTGGCAGCCTCGTTCGGCGTCGGCGTTTAATTTGATACGGAGACCACAGCATCATGCCTAAATTTACCGTTACCGGCGACGTTGATCCGTTCCTGCACGTATCGCTGGCGCAGGGCGAAAAGATCTACTGCGAATCCGACGCGATGGTGATGATGGAAGCCGCGCTGGACCTGAAGGGCAAGATGACCGGTGGTATCGGCAGCGCCATCATGCGCCGCTTTGCCAACGGCGAGTCCTTCTTCCAGCAGCACATCGAAGCGGTGCGTGGCGAAGGCGATTGCCTGCTGTCGCCAACGCTGCCCGGTGCGATGCAAGTGGTCGACGTCGGCCCTGAGCAATACATGTTGAGCGACGGCGCGTTTGTCGCCGCCAGCTCCGGCGTGGCGCTGAACGTGCGCACGCAAAACATCGGCAATGCGCTGTTTGCGCAAAGCGGCGGCTTCTTCATCACGGAGACCAGCGGCAGCGGCCAGGTCGCGGTGTCGGGCTTCGGTTCGATGTCGCAGCTGGACGTGACGCCAGGGCGCGACGTGGTGATCGACAATGCCCACGTGGTGGCATGGGACAGCCGCCTGCAGTACGAGATTTCCGTCACCACTGGTGGCAGCGGTGGTGGCTTCCTCGGCAATCTGATTAACAGCCAGACCAGCGGCGAAGGCATGGTGCTGCGCTTCTCCGGTCACGGCAAGGTGCTGATTTGTTCGCGTAACCGCGACGCCTTCCTGGCCTGGACCCAGCGCCGTCCACAGTAAAACAAAGGAATAGCTATGACAGTCAATCTGCAAAAAGGCCAGAAGATCTCTCTGGAAAAAGAAGCCGGCGGCACGCTCGGCAAAGTCACCATGGGTCTCGGATGGGATGCCATCAAGAGCGGCGGCATTTTCGGTTTCGGTGCCCGCAGCGAAGCGGTCGATCTGGACGCCTCGTGCGTGATGTTCGACGACAGCAATCGTCCGGTCGACGTGATCTGGTTCCGCCAGCTGCAAAGCAAGGACGGCAGCGTGGTGCACACTGGTGACAACCGCACCGGTGCCGGCGACGGCGACGATGAGCAAGTCAACGTCGACCTGAACCGGATCCCGCCCGGCGTCAAGAGCCTGGTGTTTACGGTGAATAGCTTCACCGGCCAGACTTTCGCCCAGGTGCAGAACGCCTACTGCCGCCTGCTGGACGCCAGCAACGGCAAGGAAGTCGCGCGTTTCAACCTGTCGGTGCAGGGCGCCCACTCGGCCCAGATCATGGCCAAGGTGTACCGCCACAATGGTGAATGGAAGATGCACGCGATCGGCGAAAACGGCAACGGCCGCACCTTCGACGATTTGCTGCCGCAGATCGCCAGCCACCTGTAAGTCGCTGTAGTCATCATACAACAGCGTAGCAAGAGGAGGCTGCTGGTATAATCGACAAGTCCGTCGCAACCAGCAGCCACCCATGAGCCACACCGCCGCCAGCAGTCCCGCTACCGCCACCGTTCCCACGATCGTGCCGAAGAAAAAGCACCGCAATCTGGCGCAGGGCGTGGTTGAGTCCTTCACCGCCAGCATCCAGGCTGGCACCCTGAAGCCGGGCGAAAAGCTGCCGACCGAATCGGTGATCATGGACCTGCATGGGGTCAGCCGCACGGTAGTACGGGAAGCGATCTCGCACCTGCAGGCTGCAGGTCTGGTGCAGACGCGGCACGGCATCGGCACCTTCGTGCTGGAACCGCAGCCGGCCAACCTGCGCATCTCGGCCGACACCATCCGCACCATCGGCGACGTGATGGCGATACTCGAATTACGGATCAGCCTTGAAACGGAAGCCGCATGGCTGGCCGCGACGCGCCGCAGCGAACAGCAGGTCGCCGAAATGGGAGCAGTCCTGAAGCGCATCCAGGCCGCGCAAGGGCAGCCGGGTTCGGTCGAATCAGACGTCGCCTTCCACCTGCTGATTGCGCAAGCGACGGGCAACCGCTACTTCGTTGACATCCTCAGCGACCTTGGCAACACCATCATCCCGCGCGCCCGCGTCAACACCGCGCAGTTAGCGCAAGACGACCCGGCGGTCTATCTGGAGCGGGTCAACCGCGAGCACGAAGACATCTACAACGCCATCCTGCGCCAGGACGCCGAAGCCGCCCGCGCCGCGATGCGCACCCACCTCAGCAACAGCCGCGAACGCCTGCGCAAAGCCCAACCCCAAATTCCCAAACCCCAAACCCGGGGTCAGGCCTGCCAATCGCCCAAAAAAAACCGATTGGAAATCATTTGACCAATTTTTGCCCGATTGGCAGACCTGACCCCGGTTTTTTGTGGGAAAGGCTTGCGACGGTTTGATTATGGTTGTACGATGTCGTACAACATCTGGCGATCAGCCACTGTCGTTCCGCCCGCCCAGCCCTGAACCTTGGAGACTTTTCATGCAACCGCAAGAACTTAAAAAAATCCTTTCCTCCGGCCTGCTGTCGTTCCCCGTCACTGACTTTGACGAGCAGGGGAACTTCCACGCCAAGGCTTATGCGGAGCGCCTTGAGTGGCTGGCTCCTTATGGCGCGACGGCGCTGTTCGCTGCCGGCGGAACCGGTGAGTTCTTCTCGCTGACGCATGACGAGTACTCTGACGTGATCAAGACTGCCGTCGATACTTGCCGCGGCAAGGTGCCGATACTGGCCGGTGCCGGTGGTCCGACCCGTGCCGCGATCGGTTTCGCACAAGAGGCGGAGCGCCTGGGCGCGTCTGGCTTGCTGTTGCTGCCGCATTATCTGACCGAGGCGAGCCAGGATGGCTTGATCCGTCACGTCGAGGAAGTCTGCA
>JBGSBQ010000085.1:0-10246 GCA_041730475.1 Sphingomonadaceae bacterium | reverse complement strand
GGCGCGGCCCCAGAGCGCGCGCCCGACCCGCCCCCGCTGCCGGAGCGACGCCAACCCGCCGCGCGCCCCCCGGGGGCGGCGCCGGGCCCGAGCCATGCAGCGGGGACACCAGCAGAATGAAATCCTTCTGTCCCGTGCGTGGCAGCAGCACCACGCCGGGCAAATCACTGGCGCAACCGCGGCTGGCCTGAATCGCCTTGGTAATTTCCAGATTCAGCTGCACGGTGTGCGCGGCCGAGCGACAGAACAAATGCCCCTCCTCGACCCAGATATCATTGCGCCGTTCGAGGATCTTGCGGGCGCTCTGGTTCTGGTGCGCCAGCCGGCCAAACTCGTCCATCAAGATGGTGGGCATGGCCAGCACATCCAGCCCGCGCGTCAGGAAATCCTGGCCCATCTCGAGTTCGGCGAAGCGCTGGCGCATCTGGATCGCCCGCTGCAGGTGCGGCAGCATCTGGTTCAGCGCCGCCAGTTCCGCGCGGGTAAAACTGGGCTGCTGCGGTCCGCGCTGCAGGAATAACTGGGTTTGCCACGGGCCCTCGCGCATCACGATGGCGCCGCTGGCGAACGCCACGCCCTGTGGCCGCACCCATTGCTGGTAAAAACGGGTGGCCACGAAGCTGGCTTCATCCAGATCCAGGTTGGAGGCGTAAAACGCCGCCATCGGCGACGCCGCCACGTGCTGCGCCAGCACATCCTCGGCGATGAACTCGAGCGCATAGCGTTCCATCCACAGCGGTGACAGGCCGGCCATCCACAGGCCTTTCATCTGGCCACTGTCGGCATTGACGATATTCATGATCGCCGCCTTCAGCTGGAAGCCCTCGATCAGCGCCTCGATAAACCCGGAAAATCCGGCCACCGACAGTACGCCTTCGTAGATGTGCGACATCAAGCCGTCGATCGTATCTCCATGTACTTCGCTCATCATCACCCCCCAGTCAGACTCCAATCGGCGATTTCACTTGCACAGGACAAACAAGTGTCAAATGTACAATGGATTGTTGCCGCTGCCAGAAGTATGCGAGGATTTAATGGAATATCTGACAAGAAAACAACGCTGGACCGGCGTCACGCCGCCGCCCACTGGCAGCGATGTGCGCCGGATTCGCGTATCATTACCCCCCAACTGAAACAATCAGGTGTCGCAGCCTGGTTCGCAAGTTATTCGGGCCGTTCCGGTGTCGGAACTTTTATCAAGCTTGAGCCGTGCGCGCCGCTGTTGGCCGCGGCGGCTCCCGGGGCAAAGTGCTCTGGTCACAGACATTGCTACCCTGCAGTTAACTATTGGATCCCTGTGAAATTCTTTATCGACAATATTTTTATTCTGGCCATCGTGCTGGTTTCGGGCGGCGCCCTGCTGTGGCCAGTCCTCACCCAACGCGGCAAACGTGCGTCGGCACAGGAAGTCACGCTGCTGATCAACCGCGACAAAGCCGTCATCGTCGACGTCCGTGATGCGGCCGAATTCGCCACCGGCCACCTGCCGAATGCGAAGAACATTCCACTGGCCGATTTCGACAAACGCATCGGCGAACTGGATAAACTGAAGAACAAGAGCGTGGTCGTGGTGTGCCAGAGCGGCGCCCGCGCCGCGTCGGCCGCCGCCAAGCTGGGCAAAGCCGGCTTCAGCGACGTCGTCAACCTCGATGGCGGCGTTGCCGCATGGAAAACCGCTGGCCTGCCGCTGGCCAAGTAAGGAATCATCATCATGACTGCCCCTGTCACCATGTATAGCACCGCCGTGTGCCCGTATTGCGTCCGTGCCGAACGGCTGCTGGAATCGAAAGGCGTGACCGCGATCCAGAAAGTGCGGGTTGACCTCGACCCGGAACAGCGTATGCTGATGATGCAGAAAACCGGTCGCCGTACCGTGCCGCAAATCTACATCGGCGAGACCCATGTTGGTGGTTTTGACGACCTGTATGCGCTGGATCAGGCCGGTGGCCTGGACCCCTTGTTAAATCCCTAATAGTCTCCAAATACAACGCCAGGCAGGAAATAGTTTGATTCCATATTGGTTTTGATACAATTGCCCTCGCGTTTGATTTGAGCTGGCCGGCGGAGACTCCGGCGGCTAAGGCAAACAACATGAAAGGGCGGCTGCGTGCCGCTCATTTTTACTACAACGAAAGCGTTCCATGTCTGACGAAACTCTGCAACCAGTATTCCAAATCCAACGCGTCTACCTGAAAGACATGTCGCTGGAACAACCAAATTCCCCAGCAATCTTCCTGGAACAGGAAGCCCCGACCATCGAAGTCGCTCTGGACGTTGGCGCCGAGCCACTGGCCGATGGCATCTTCGAATCGACCGTGACCATCACCGTGACCGCCAAGGTCAAGGACAAAGTCGCATTCCTGGTTGAAGGCAAGCAAGCCGGTATCTTTGAAGCCCGCAACATCCCTGCTGAACAGCTGGATCCGCTGCTGGGCATCGGTTGCCCGAACATCGTTTACCCTTACCTGCGTGCCAACATCGCTGACGTGATCACCCGCGCTGGCTTCCCACCAGTTCATCTGGCGGAAATCAACTTCGAAGTGTTCTACCAGCAGCGTCTGGCTGCCATGGCTGAAGCCGCCAAGTCGGCCCCAGCTGCTGACGGCGCCGCTACCACCCACTAAGCATCGGCGCTACGGCGCACACTGATGCGCGCGCCAGCCCGTCTGGTGCGCTATCCTTGCCCAAAGTCCGGTGTCGGCCTTTGGGCATTTTTCAAATAGGCAAGCACATGAAATTTTCCCGCTGGATCGCAGGTCTGACGCTGATGCTGGCCGCTGCCGGCAGTCAGGCGTTCGACTTCAAGACGGTGGGCGCAGCACCGGTCATCCTGTACGACGCGCCCTCGACCAAGGGCGGCAAGCTGTTCGTGGTGCCGCGCGGCACGCCACTGGAAGTGGTGCTGGCCTACGGCGAATGGGTCAAGGTACGCGACGTCAACGGCGACATGGCCTGGACCGAAGCGCGTGGCCTGACCGCCAAGCAACGCAATGTAGTGGTGCGCAGCGCCAACCTGAAAGTCCGTGCCACGCCGGACGACAGCGCTGCCGCCAGCTTCATCGCCGACAAGGGCGTGCTGCTGGAAGTGCTGGACACGGCCACTGGCGGCTGGGTCAAGGTACGTCACCGCGACGGCCTGAGCGGCTTTGTGAAAAGCAACGATGTCTGGGGTATCTGACATGACCCCACACGACAGCGCCGCCCACACCGCGCCCCCGGTGCGTCACGTCACGGTCCTGGGCGCGGGCGCCTGGGGCACGGCAGTCGCCATGGCACTGGCACAACGGCATGACGTCATGCTGTGGGGCCGCAATACGGCAGTCCAGAGCGAGATGGCGGCGGCCCGCGAAAACCGCGCCTACCTGCCCGGCCATCCCTTCCCCTCCGGCTTACACGTTGCCAGTGATTTTGATGCAGCGCTGGCCCATGTGGCCGCGCCCGGCAGCCTGCTGATCGCCGCCACCCCGGTGGCTGGCCTGCGGCCGCTGCTGGAACAATTGAAAAGCCGGACTATCCCGAACCTGGTCTGGCTGTGCAAGGGCTTTGAATATGACACCGGCTTGCTGCCGCATCAGGTCGTGCAGCAGGTGCTGGGCGACAGCGTGCCCGGTGGTGCGCTGTCGGGACCGTCGTTTGCGCAGGAAGTGGCACGCGGCCTGCCGTGTGCGCTGACGATTGCGTCCGAGTCGGCGGCGCTGCGCGACTGCGTGGTGTCCATCGTTCACGGTGGTAATTTGCGGGTGTATTCGAGTACTGATCTGGTCGGCGTGGAAGTCGGCGGCGCGGTCAAGAATGTGCTGGCGATCGCCACTGGTGTGGCCGACGGGCTGGGACTGGGCCTGAATGCGCGGGCCGCGCTGATTACCCGTGGGCTGGCTGAAATCACCCGGCTCGGTACCCATCTGGGCGGCCAGACCGAGACCTTCATGGGTCTGACCGGCATGGGCGACCTGATTCTGACCTGCACCGGCGATTTGTCGCGCAACCGGCGCGTCGGGCTGGGACTGGCGCAGGGCAAGGCGCTGGCCACCATCGTGCAGGAACTGGGGCATGTGGCCGAAGGCGTGCCATGCGCCAAGGCCGTGCGAGAGCTGGCGGCGCGGCTGGGGGTCGACATGCCGATCACCAATGCGGTGGCCGGTGTGCTGTTTGACGGCGACCAGCCGCCAGCGATGGTCAGCCGCCTGCTGGCGCGCGACCCGCGCGACGAAAAGGTGCAGCGCAGCTAAGCAGTACCCCCACGGCAAACCCTGGGGTCAGACCCGCCGGGTCTGACCCCGGCACGCGCTCTTGGGTTGAAGAATTATTCTTCCACCTCATCCACCTTGGCCGCCCGCATCCACGTCACCAGCGGCAGTGCGTCCTTCAGTCCGGCCGCCAGCGTCGGCACCAGCAACTCCGGCTGATTCAGCTGCAAGTCAACCTCGGTCCACACAAAGAAGCTCTTCAGCTTGATGTACTCGATGTGCTCATGCTCCGGATCAAAACCCTTGGGCGGGCGCTGCAGCTTACCCTCATTCTGGATATCACCAAAGGTCGCCCGCAGGCCCTTGTTTTTCAGCACCTTGCTGAACCCGGCCGCATCCTCAACCATGTGCTGGCGCAAGGCGCGCAGCCGGTGCGGCGGCGGCATGTACTCGCCGGCGCCGAACAGCAAACGCCCGTCCCCGTCCAGCTGCAAATAATAGGTCGGACCACCGGCCTTGCTGGGCCGGCGCATATCATTCGGCGCGATCGCCGCCGAAAAGCGCGTCTTGTACGGGCTCTTGTCATGCGCAAAGCGCACGTCGCGGTTGATGCGGAACATGGCTTTCTTGGGATTGCAGAACTTCACGGCTGGATCAAACTTGCCCAGCTCGGCGATCAGCTCGGTCACCACCTGCAGGAATTCCTCGCGCAGGATGTCATAACGGGGCTTGTTCATGATGAACCACGGGCGGTTGTTATTCGCTGCCAGTTCGGTCAGGTATTGTTTCAGGTCGCGCAAATGCATGGGATATCCGGGTTATTTGGAACTGACGGGCCGTTGGCCCACCGCAATGGTCAGGGTCGCTTCGCGGCTCTTGCGCAACACCGTCATGCTGGCCTTGGCGCCCGGCGTCAGCTGGGCGATCAGGTTCAGCATCTCGTTGGTGTCGCGCACTGGCTTGCCATCGACCGACAGCAAGATGTCGCCCGGCTGCATGCCGGCCTTGTCGGCCGGGCCGTTGCGCACCACGCCGGCAATGATGGCGCCGCTCTGGCGCGTCAGACCGAAGCTGGTGGCCAGCTCGGGGGTAATTTCCTGGGTCTCGACGCCGATCCAGCCGCGCACCACATGGCCGGATTTGATGATGGATTCCATCACCGACTTGGCGGTCGAGACGGGAATCGCGAAGCCGATGCCAACCGAGCCGCCACTCTGCGAATAGATGGCCGTATTGATGCCCAGCAGGTTGCCACCGGTATCGACCAGCGCGCCGCCCGAGTTGCCGAAATTGATCGCGGCATCGGTCTGGATGAAGTTCTCGAAATGGTTGATGTGCAGATTGTTGCGGCCCAGCGCAGAAATGATGCCCATGGTCACGGTCTGGCCGACGCCGAAGGGATTGCCGATCGCCAGCACCACATCGCCAACCTGGGCCTGCTCGGCCACGCCCAGCACGATCACGGGCAGCTTGTCGAGGCCGATCTTGATGACGGCCAGATCGGTCTCGGGATCGGTGCCGACCACCTTGGCCGGCGCTTTGCGGCCATCGGTCAGCACCACCTCGATCTCGTCGGCCGCCTCCACCACATGGTTGTTGGTCAGGATATAACCTTCGGCACTGACGATGACGCCGGAACCGAGGCTCGATTCGTCGTCGTCCTCGCCATCATGGTCGCGGTCGCCGAAGAATTTCTTGAAGAAGGGATCGCGCAGCAGCGGATGCTGGCCGCGCTTGGGGCGCTTGCTGGTCAGGATGTTGACCACGGCCGGCATGGCGCGCGCCGCCGCCGCCCGGTACGACCCGGAGGCCGACCCCGGCGCCTTGGCCGGAGCGGCTTCGAGCATGATGGCCGGCCGTTCCGCCGTGCCCATCTGCTGCGTGTGCACGCGTCCACGCCGCTCCGGCCCGATCGCCGAGTAGACAAAATACAGTGCCAGTACGACGGTCACCGTTTGCGCAAACAATAACCAGAGTCGTCGCATAGCGTGGTTGGTCAGCGGCCCGCCAGCGAGCCGGCAGGCTTATTTTTTCAGGGAATCACGGATTTCGCGCAACAGCACGATGTCTTCGGCAGGTGGCGCTGGTGGCGCTGCCTGTTCCGCCGCTTTTTGCTCGCCCAGGCTCAGGGTGCGGGCCTTGTTCATCAGGCGCACCATCTGGAAGATCACAAACGCCAGGATCACAAAGTTTAACAGGATGGTGGCGAAATTGCCGTAGGCCCAGACGGCGCCCAGTTTCTTGGCTTCGGCCAGCGCCAGCTGCGGGTCCTGGCCATTCAGCGGCAGATAGTAATTGGCAAAGTCCAGCCCGCCGAACAGCTTGCCGATTGGCGGCATGATGATGTCCTGCACCAGCGAATCGACGATTTTGCCGAACGCACCGCCGATGATGACACCGACAGCCAGGTCGACCACATTGCCCTTCATTGCGAATTCTTTGAATTCTTGCATCATTGTCATTTTTACTATCCTTATTATGTGGCCAATTGTGAACAAAACCGCGTCAGGATCATACTATTTTTCTAATTAGATTCCAAACACGGGGCCACGCCGTGCCCGAATCAAGGAAATTAAGCTATAAGTTTGACTTGCATCATATTTCACTCTGGGTGGCAGGCCGCTGGGGGCGGATTATTCGGTTTTCAAGAGCGGGATCACTGGTAATTACGAACAGAGCAAGGTTTTTGCTTTAAAAGGCATCTTGGTTACCTTATAATTTAAGGTTGCTAGGAACCATGTTAGCGCTTCGTAAAGATTTCGCATTTTGTTCGCACTATTGACTGATTGGGGTTTGTATGAGTAACGAAAAGCAGGTCGATTCCGGCCGACGCGGATTGCTCGTCGCTACAGGCGTGGCGGGGGGTGCTGTGGGTCTGGGCACCGCAGGGGCGTTGGTAAGTACTTTCCAGCCGTCGGAGCGCGCCAAGGCGGCCGGCGCACCGGTTGAGGTGGATATTTCCACGCTGAATCCGGGCGAAATGAAAACCGTTGAATGGCGCGGCAAGCCGGTCTGGATTCTGAAGCGCACGCCCGAAATGGTGGCCTCGCTGAAACAGACCGATGGCAAAGTCGCCGATGCCGACTCGAAGCGCAATCCTGCCGAATTCACCCCTGAATACTGCATGAACGAACACCGTTCGCGCAAACCGGAAATCCTGGTCGCGGTCGGTATTTGCACCCACCTGGGCTGCTCGCCGTCGTCGAAATTCCAGCCCGGTCCGCAGCCTTCGCTGCCCGACGACTGGGCCGGCGGCTTCCTGTGCCCTTGCCACGGTTCGACCTTCGACCTGGCTGGCCGTGTATTCAAGAACAAGCCGGCGCCGGACAATCTGCAAGTCCCGCGTCATATGTATCTGAGCGACAGCAAACTGGTCATCGGTAAAGACGAGAAAGGCGAGGCATAATATGGCGGCTTTCAAGGAAACCAAATTCCCTGCGGATGCACCGGCAGCGCAAAAAGCGCTGGGCTGGGTCGACGACCGCTTCCCTCTGACCAAGCTGTGGAACGATCAATGGGGTAAATACTACGCCCCGAAAAACTTCAACTTCTGGTACATCTTCGGCTCGCTGGCCATGCTGGTGCTGGTGCTGCAGATCGTCACCGGGATCTTCCTGACCATGCACTACAAGCCGGACGCCACCCTGGCCTTCGGTTCGGTCGAATACATCATGCGTGAAGTACCGTGGGGCTGGCTGGTGCGTTATATGCACTCGACCGGCGCCTCGTCGTTCTTCATCATCGTCTACCTGCACATGACGCGCGCGCTGCTGTACGGTTCGTACCGCAAACCGCGTGAACTGATCTGGCTGTTCGGTTTCGCCATCTTCCTGTGCCTGATGGCCGAAGCCTTCTTCGGCTACCTGCTGCCATGGGGCCAGATGTCGTACTGGGGCGCTCAGGTGATCGTCAACCTGTTTGGTGCGATTCCTTTCATCGGCCCTGACCTGTCGCTGTGGATTCGTGGTGACTATGTGGTGTCCGACGCGACGCTGAACCGCTTCTTCGCCTTCCACGTGATCGCGATTCCGCTGGTTCTGCTGGGTCTGGTTGCTGCCCACCTGATCGCGCTGCATGAAGTCGGCTCGAACAACCCGGACGGTATCGAAGTCAAAGAAAACCTGGGTCCGGACGGCCACCCGGTCGATTCCATCCCATCGCACCCGTACTACAGCGTGCACGACATGTTTGGCGTGTCGGTATTCCTGCTGATCTTCAGCACGGTGGTATTCTTCGCCCCGGAAATGGGCGGCTACTTCCTGGAATACAACAACTTCCTGCCGGGTGACTCGCTGAAGACCCCGCTGCACATTGCACCGACCTGGTACTTCACGCCGTTCTACTCGGTACTGCGCGCCACGACGGCTGACTTCATGTACGTGCTGATGTTCGGCACCGCTGCCTACGTCGCCTTCGTCTGGCTGAAATCGCGCCTGGCTAGCAGCATCAAGATGGTGATCGGCGTGATTGCGCTGCTGGCCATCATCGGCATGCTGCCACAGGTGCTGGACGCCAAGTTCTGGGGCGTGGTGTTCTTCGGTGGTTCGGTGGTGATCCTGGCCTTCCTGCCATGGCTGGACCACTCGCCAGTGAAATCGATCCGTTACCGTCCAGACTGGCATAAATATGTCTATCTGGTGTTCGGTCTGTCGTTCCTGACGCTGGGCTACCTGGGTACCCAGCCACCGACCGAAACCAAGACCATCATTTCGCAAGTGTGCACCCTGATTTACTTTAGCTTCTTCCTGCTGATGCCATGGTGGAGCACGATGGGCCAGTTCAAGACTGTGCCAAAACGTGTGACCTTCCACGCGCACTAAGCGCCGCATCGCTAAAGCATAACTAAGGACACTACATGAAATTTCCTAAAAAACTGCTCGCTTTGCTGGCCTTGCTGCCAGCTCTGGCACTGGCCAATGAAGGCGGCTTCCCGCTGTCCAAGGCGCCGGACCGTTCCAACAACATGGCCGCCTTGCAGAACGGCGCCAAGTTATTCGTCAATTACTGCCTGAACTGCCATAATGCGTCCTCGATGCGCTACAACCGGCTGCGCGATCTGGGCCTGAGCGAAGACCAGATCAAAAACAACCTGTTGTTCACCGGCGAAAAAGTGGGCGAACTGATGACCACCTCGCTGCAGGCCAAGGATGCCAAGGCCTGGTTCGGCGTGGTACCACCGGATCTGTCGGTGATCGCGCGCGCCAAAGCCTCGGGTGCCGGCAGTGGCGGTGATTACCTGTATACTTATCTGCGCACGTTCTACAAAGACGAGACCCGCCCGACCGGCTGGAACAATATGGTGCTGCCGAACGCGGCAATGCCACACGTCTTGTGGGAACTGCAAGGTGTACAAGTTGCCGAGATGGAAACCGTGGCCGATCCACATGATGCCAGCAAGACCGAACACAAGTTCGTAGGCTTCAAGGAAGTCAGCCCGGGTAAGCTGAAAAAGCTGGAATATGACACTGCCGTCGCCGATCTGGTGGGCTACATGGAATGGATGGCCGAGCCGGCCGCGCAGACTCGCAAGAAGCTGGGCGTGGCAGTGGTGTTGTTCTTGTCCCTGTTCGCCTTGCTGGCTTGGCGCCTGAACGCTTCGTTCTGGAAAGAGGTCAAATAAGAGGAGCGCCGGTCAGTCCGGCGCTTGTGTTGCGATGCCCGCGCTTGGCGGGCGATCGATCCGGGGTGGTCCGTTCGCGGGCTCACCCCTTTGTTTCTAAGGAACTATAACAATGATGGTTCTCTATTCGGGTACTACCTGCCCATTTTCCCAGCGCTGCCGTCTGGTCCTGTTCGAAAAAGGCATGGACTTTGAAGTGCGCGATGTCGACCTGTTCAACAAGCCGGAAGATATTTCGACGATGAACCCGTACGGTCAGGTGCCGATCCTGGTCGAGCGCGAACTGATTCTGTACGAGTCGAACATCATCAACGAGTACATCGACGAGCGTTTCCCGCACCCGCAGCTGATGCCGGCCGACCCGCTGATGCGTGCCCGTGCCCGTCTGATGCTGTTCAACTTCGAGAAAGAGTTGTTCGTCCACGTGCACGTGCTGGAA
>JBGSBQ010000084.1:0-10247 GCA_041730475.1 Sphingomonadaceae bacterium | reverse complement strand
CCCTCGGACGAGTTTTCGACCGGGACCACGCCGAAGTCGGCGGTGCCGGCCTCGGTCGCGCGGAACACCTCGTCGATCGACACGCACGGCAGGCCGTCGACGGCGCCGCCGAACTGCTGGTACACCGCCTGCTCGCTGAAGGTGCCGGCCGGTCCCAGGTAGGCCACCGTGACGCGCTTTTCGAGCGCGCGGCAGGCCGACATGATCTCGCGGAAGATGGTTTGCACCTCGGCGTTCCTGAGCGGGCCGGGATTGCGCTCGGCCACGCCGCGCAGCACCTGCGCTTCGCGCTCGGGACGGAATACCGGGGCGTTGGTCTCGGCCTTCACATGGCCGACTTCCTGTGCCACCTGGGCGCGGCGGTTCAACAGTTCAAGGATTTGGGCGTCGATCGCATCGATCTGCTCGCGCAAGGGTTTCAGTTTGTCTGTCATGGTCATTATCGGCCAGCGAATTCGTTCAGGTAATCGACCAGGGCTTGCACGCCCTCAATCGGCATGGCGTTATAAATCGATGCGCGCATGCCGCCGACGGACTTGTGGCCCTTCAGCTGCAGCAGGCCGCGCGCTTTGGCGCCGGCCAGGAATGCTTCGTTCTTGCTCTCATCCTTCAGGTAGAAGGGTACGTTCATGCGCGAGCGGTTAGCCGGCGCAACGCGGTTCTGGTAAAAGTCATCGGCGTCCAGCGCTGCATACAGCAGCGCGGCCTTGGCCATGGCGCGGCGCTCCATCTCGGCCACCCCGCCCTGCTGTTTGAGCCACTGGAACACCAGCCCGGCAATATAGATACCATAGGTGGGCGGCGTGTTGTACATCGATTCGTTGTCGGCCACCAGCTTGAAGTCGAAGGCCGACGGGCAGATCGGCAGCGCCTTGCCCAGCAGGTCATCGCGCACGATGACGATGGTGACGCCGGCCGGGCCGATGTTTTTCTGGGCGCCGGCGAAAATCAGGCCGTACTTCGACACGTCGATCACGCGCGACAGGATGTGCGAGGACATGTCGGCCACCAGCAGCACGTCATCTTGACGCTGCGGCACGCCGCTGTCGAAATCGTATTCGACGCCGTCGATGGTCTCGTTGGTGCACAGGTGCAGGTAGGCGGCGCCTGGCGTCAGCTGCCAGCTGTCTTGCGGCGGCACCGCCGTGGTCGACGAGGCGGCAATATTGACGTTGGCGTACTTGCCCGCTTCCTTGATGGATTTGGCTGACCACGAGCCGGTATGGATAAAATCGATGGTCGCTGGCTGCGGCTTGTGGCCGACGAGATTCAGCGGGATCAGGGCGTTCTGCGACAATCCGCCGCCCTGCATGAACAAGATCTTGTAATTGTCCGGTACTGCCAGCAGCTCGCGCAGGTCGCGCTCGGCTGCCTTGTAAATCGACATAAACTCCGGTCCGCGGTGGCTCATCTCCATCACTGACATGCCACTGCCATGCCAGTCCAGCATTTCGGCAGCGGCTTGCGCCAGCACTTCCTTCGGCAGCACTGCAGGGCCGGCGGAGAAGTTGTAGATGTGAGTCACTGTATCGGTCCTTGTAAGTGTGCGCGTCGACGCAGACGCAGCATGGGTCCCCGCTGACGCGAGGACGACGGTATTGCGATTAACATAATAAAACGGGGCCAGTGTCATTGTCGCATTAACGCGCAATCAACGCTGGCCCCGCCCGCCCCGCAGGCACTGCCGGGGCTTCCTTCCACTACGCCTTATTCGGGCGCAGCCTCGTCAGGTTTAGCGTCCGGACCCGGTTCCAGCTCGACTTCGTCGATGTCGGTTTCCACCACGCGCTGCAGGCCGGACAGCTTGGTGCCATCTTCGACGGCGATCAGGGTCACGCCCTGGGTCGCGCGGCCCATCTCACGGATTTCCGACACGCGGGTGCGGATCAGTACACCGCCGGTGGTGATCAGCATGATTTCATCGGTCGAATTGACCAGCGTCGCTGCTACCACGCGGCCGTTGCGTTCCGACGTCTGGATCGCAATCATGCCCTTGGTGCCACGGCCATGGCGGGTGTACTCGATGATCGGCGTCCGCTTGCCGAAGCCGTTCTCGGTCGCCGTCAGCACCGATTGCTGCTCGTTCTCGGCCACCAGCAGTGCAATCACGCGCTGCCCTTCATCCAGATTCATGCCGCGCACACCACGGGCATTACGGCCCATCGGACGCACGTCATTCTCGTCGAAGCGCACCGCCTTGCCGGCGTCGGAGAACAGCATCACGTCGTGCTGGCCATCGGTCAGCGCAGCGCCGATCAGGAAGTCGCCTTCATCCAGGTCGACCGCGATGATGCCGGCCTTGCGTGGATTGCTGAAGTCTTTCAGCGGGGTCTTCTTGACGGTACCGAGGCTGGTCGACATGAACACATAGTGATCTTCCGGGAAGGTGCGGTTTTCGCCCGACAGCGGCAATACCACGGTGATCTTCTCGTTATCGGCCAATGGGAACATGTTGACGATCGGCTTGCCGCGCGAGTTGCGCGAGCCTTGCGGTACTTCCCATACCTTCAGCCAGTACATGCGGCCACGGTTCGAGAAGCACAGGATGTAATCGTGCGTATTGGCGATGAACAGCTGGTCGATCCAGTCTTCCTCTTTGGTCGCCATGGCCTGCTTGCCGCGCCCGCCGCGTTTCTGCGCGCGGTACTCGGAAATCGGCTGCGCCTACATGTAACCGGTGTGCGACAAGGTCACCACCATATCCTGCGGCGTGATCAGGTCTTCGGTGCCGAGATCGGTCGCGTTGTGCTCGATCGAGGAACGACGCGGGTCCTTTTGCGGGTCGCCGAATTCGTTGGCGACCGAGGTCATTTCATCGGTGATGATGGTGGTCACGCGCTCTGGCTTGGCCAGAATGTCCAGCAGGTCGGCGATTTCGGCCATCACGTCTTTGTACTCATTGACGATCTTGTCCTGTTCCAGACCGGTCAGACGTTGCAGACGCATCTGCAGGATTTCCTGGGCCTGATCGTCGGACAGCTTGTACATGCCATCCTTCTGCATGCCGTAATGCTTAGGCAGGTGCTCGGGACGGAACGCATCGATACCGCCGATGGTCGTGCCGTCGCCGGTACGGGCCAGCATCTCGCGCACCAGCGAGGAATCCCAGGCGCGTTCCATCAGGCCGGTCTTCGCCACGGGTGGCGTCGGCGCAGCCTTGATGATGGCGATGAAGTCATCGATGTTGGCCAGTGCCACGGCCAGACCTTCCAGCACGTGACCGCGTTCGCGCGCCTTGCGCAGTTCGAACACGGTACGACGCGTCACCACTTCGCGGCGGTGCGACAGGAAGCACTGCAGCATCTCTTTCAGGTTCAGCAGGCGTGGCTGGCCGTCGACCAGGGCCACCATGTTCATGCCGAAGGTGTCTTGCAGCTGGGTTTGCTTGTACAGATTGTTCAGTACCACTTCCGGCACTTCACCGCGCTTCAGCTCGATGACCACGCGCATGCCCGACTTGTCGGACTCGTCGCGGATGTCGGAAATGCCTTCCAGCTTCTTGTCGCGCACGTTTTCCGCGATGCGTTCCAGCAAGGATTTCTTGTTGACCTGGTACGGCAGCTCGTCGACGATGATGGCGGTGCGGCCACCATCCTTGCCGTATTCTTCGTAGTGGGTCTTGGCGCGCATCACGACGCGGCCACGGCCGGTGCGATAACCATCGCGCACGCCGGAGACGCCGTAAATGGTGCCGCCGGTCGGGAAGTCCGGCGCCGGGATCAGTTCAATCAGTTCATCGATCGAGCACTGCGGATTGCGCAGCACATGCATCGCGCCGGCGATCACTTCGTGCAGGTTGTGCGGCGGGATGTTGGTCGCCATACCGACCGCGATCCCGGAGGAACCGTTGATCAGCAAGTTCGGAATGCGGGTCGGCAGAACGGTCGGTTCTTTTTCCTTGCCGTCGTAGTTAGGCTGGAAGTCGACCGTTTCCTTGTCGATGTCGGCCAGCAGTTCGGCCGAGATCTTGTCGAGGCGGCACTCGGTGTAACGCATCGCCGCCGCGCCGTCGCCATCGACCGAACCGAAGTTACCCTGACCATCGACCAGCATGTAGCGCAGCGAGAAGTCCTGCGCCATGCGCACCAGCGTGTCGTAAATCGACGCGTCGCCGTGCGGGTGGTACTTACCCATGGTCTCACCCACCACACGGGCGCATTTGACATACGGGCGGTTCCACACGTTGTTCATTTCGTGCATCGCGAACAGGACCCGGCGGTGCACCGGCTTCAAGCCGTCACGGACGTCCGGCAAGGCGCGGCCCACGATCACGCTCATGGCGTAATCGAGGTAGCTCTTGCGCATCTCTTCTTCGAGGGAAATAGGGATTGTTTCTTTTGCGAATTGATCCATTGGCGGGTCGACTGATCTTTGCTGTGGTTGACTTATTTATGCTGTGTACCGCACGTGCTGCCTGTCCGGCTTCGCCAGACAAGCGTACGATTTTAGCATGCGCGCAGGCGGAACCCGCGATTTTCAACACAGCCCATGCCGGCGCCGCGCTGTGGGCGCCAGCGGCGGCGGCGCGGTCTTGTCATCGACCTGACATATTAGTCAATTATTATGCCTGACTACGTTGCAACAAAACAACATTTTGGTCGGATGCAGATAAGGTTGGCTTGTGCCTTCTTTTTTGCGACCAGATCGCCTGTGGCAAAATAGACGAGAAGTTAATTGCTTGTTTCGCAATCGGGAGACAGGCGCGATCAGCCTGCGTGGTAGAATTCGTCCCACGTATTACTACGTCGCGCAGTTTTTCTGCGGATATCACCCCCGAAAGGAAGAAAAATATGAATAAACTGATTTCGATTTTGGCTGTGTCGGCTGTGTTCGCCGGCTCGGCTATCGCGCAAACCCCAACGGCTCCCCCATACGCGCCTGTCACCAAGGACATCAAGGCGGCCACGCCAAAGAGCGCATATGTACAGGATGCCCGCGGTGTGATCGCCCGTGATCCGTTTGGTCTGTGCTGGCGCACTGGTTACTGGACCCCGGCTGATGCCGTGCCAGGTTGCGATTTGCCTATCTGTGTTGAGCCAGAAAAACTGGAAAACGGCAAATGCGTCGCACCGCCGCCACCAGCACCAGTGGCACCAGCACCGGCACCAGCTCCGGCACCAGCCCCTGCACCAGCACCAAAAGCTGTCGTCACCGCACAGAAAGTCAGCTTCGCTGCTGATGCCTTCTTCGATTTCGACAAATCGGTCCTGAAACCAGAAGGCAAAGCCAAGCTGGACGACCTGACCTCGAAACTGGGCGCCATCAATCTGGAAGTCATCATTGCCGTCGGTCACACTGACTCGGTCGGTAGCGATGAGTACAACCAGAAGCTGTCGGTACGCCGTGCTGAAGCTGTCAAGGCTTACATCATCTCCAAAGGCGTCGAAGCGAACCGCGTCTACACCGAAGGCAAAGGCGAGAAACAGCCAGTAGCAGACAACAAAACTGCTGAAGGCCGCGCCAAAAACCGTCGCGTAGAAATCGAAGTCGTCGGTACCAGCAAGTAATTCTGGCTGACTGACCCAACCCCGCTTCGGCGGGGTTTTTTTTTGCCCTGACGCACAACTTCGGGTCAGCTCCTCACGCCGTTAAGTTAAATTGCCGTCGCGTGCGCTTGCCCCCCAAGACAAAACCTGGGGTCTGACCCGGCGGGTCAGACCCCGGCCTTGCGCCGTTGGGTTTAGAATAGCGCGACTCAACCACGATATCTCCCCATGAACGCCGATCCTTTAGAGTTGCAAAAATTCAGTGAACTGGCCCACCGCTGGTGGGACCCGACTTCGGAATTCCGTCCGCTGCACGAAATCAACCCGCTGCGTCTGGAATGGATCAACGCCCGGGTGCCGCTGGCCGGCAAGAACGTCATCGACATCGGCTGCGGTGGCGGCATCCTGTCCGAATCGATGGCGCGCAAGGGCGCCACCGTCACCGGCATCGACCTGTCTGAAAAAGCCCTGAAAGTGGCCGACCTGCACAGCCTGGAATCAGGCGTGGCGGTGCGCTACAAGCTGATCGCCGCCGAAGACATGGCCGCGCAGGAAGCGGGCCAGTACGATGTGGTGACCTGCATGGAAATGCTGGAGCACGTACCCGATCCGGGCGCCATCGTGCGCGCCGCCGCGACGCTGGTGAAACCGGGCGGCCATGTGTACTTCTCGACGCTGAACCGCAATCCCAAGGCCTACCTGTTTGCCATCATCGGCGCCGAGTACATCCTGCGCATGTTGCCCAAGGGTACGCATGACTACGACAAGTTCATCACGCCGGCCGAACTGTCGCAGTTCGCGCGCAGCGCCGGGCTGGACGTTCAGGGCCTGAAAGGCATGGGCTACAACCCGCTGAGCAAAATTTACTCGCTCAACAACGACACCAGTGTCAATTATCTGGTGGCCACCACCCGTCCCCTGTAATCACGTCAAATGCCCATGAGCCTGGACCTTCTCCCTGCGGCGCCGCGCGCCATCCTGTTTGACCTCGACGGCACGCTGGCCGACACCGCGCCCGACCTGGCTGCCGCCGTCAACCTGCTGCGCAGCGTGCGCGGACTGGCACCGACCGCCTATGAGTTGCTGCGTCCTACGGCCTCGGCCGGCGCGCGCGGCATGATCGGCGCTGCCTTCGGCCTGAAGCCGGAGGACGCGGGCTTCGTCGAACTGCGCGACGGTTTCTTTGCCAACTATCAGGCCGCGATGGCGGTGCACAGCACGCTGTTCCCCGGCATTCCGGCCCTGCTCGATGGCATCAGCGCCGCCGGACTGGCATGGGGCATCGTCACCAACAAGCCGGCCCGCTTCACCGACCCGCTGCTGCCGCAGATCGGCCTGCAGGCGGCTGGCTGCGTGGTGTCCGGCGATACCACGCCGCATCCCAAACCCCATCCGGCCCCGCTGCTGGAGGCGGCGCGCCGGCTGCAACTGGCGCCCGAACAGTGCTGGTATGTGGGCGACGACCTGCGCGACATTCAGGCCGGTCAGGCCGCCGGCATGCGCACCATCGCCTGTGGCTGGGGCTATTGCGGCCCGCTGGAGCCGCTCGGCTGGCAAGCCGATCACCTGCTACACACACCGGAAGAACTATTGGAACTGATGCAACGAAGTGTGGCAAATAGTGCGCAATTGGCGGCATAAAGTTGCCAAAAGGTATTTTGATATCGCTAACTGTTGTATAGGCGTATCGTGACAGCGCTACCGTCCAAAAGATTCTCACCAATTCTCACAATTTCAATTGTAGCAAGACCTGATCTGCTGAATAATCAGGCCTTGACTGCGTAGTATTACTTATTTCCCTGTGCAAATCCTGCACCAAAAGAACGGAAAGAGAGGCAGTCCCCCTCAACCTTTTCGTTAGCAGGAGCAAGCATGCACCACCCCGAGCTGGCTGCCCCAACCATGCAGCCCCAGCTGGTGGCACTGGACACCACCTTCATTCCGGCCCCGGCGGCTGCGCAGCAATGGACCGTCAGCGTGGCCAGCGCCAAATACCACTGGTATGACCTGCTGGCCGGCTTTCCGCAGATACCAGACATCCGCGATCCGATCGGCCGCTATCTGCGGCGCATGCAATTCGACCTCGAAGCGGCCGCCGCCAAGCGCCTGCTGTACTTCGTCGTGACCCGGCCCCGGGTACGCTTCGATACCAGCCGCCCGGTGCAATGGGGCTTCTTTTCACTGAAGCTGACACTGCCGCTGCTGGTCGGCATGGCTGAGTTGCGCGAACACCTCACCTTCGAGCTGAAAGTGCCGTTCGCGGCGACCATGAAAAAGCCCACGGTGACGCTGACCGAGAATTTCCTGACCTTGAACTGGGGCGGTCTGGTCGAAGTGCTGACTATCCATGACGTGCTGCAGCACTATGACACCGCAATCAAGATTCCCAACAAAGTGCTGTACGTCGGCCAGACCTGGGACCCGGCCGCGCGTCTGGCCAAGGGCCGGCTGCCGGAAGTGCAGCGCTTGCACCATCAGAATAGCGAGCACCACGATACGCTGATCCTGGTCCAGCAAATGACGGTCGAGGCGTACTCCGAACTGGGCGACCCGGCTCTGTGGCCGGCCCACCAGTCGGACGCCGGCGCCGACGAGCTGGCCGCCGACCGCAGCGAAGCGATCAGCGCGGCCCTGATGCATTATTTCGAAGGCCCGACACCGCGCCGCAACCACGAAGAAAAATGCCTGCGCAATGCACGTCTGCGCGAAATCCAGGCCAGCCAGCAAATCGATGAGATCCGCATCGACATCGAACTGAAGGATGTCGGCAACTATGCTTATCTGGTGTCGGACCATGCCGCGTCAGCCGCGCGCCACATGCTGTGCTGTGCTATCGTCGAGGGTGACGCGCAGGTAACGCGCTGCGAGTTACCCGTTACCAGTGGCAAACCCGGCAAGCTTGGCAGGCGCGCCATGGCCTGAGCACTGCAATCTTGTCAGGCAGGCCATGATCGCGCGGTTTTCTTGATTGCCACATGGAAATATCGAAGCGACCGTACTATACTGCGGAATATTCCCCGCTTTTGACGCCGCCGTGACCCTGGAGCCCCGCATGATGACTAGCGATTATCCCGAATTAATCGCTGATGTACCCGAACCGTACAGCGAGCTGATCCCCGACGTGCCGCAACGCACGGCGGCGGCCCAGTCCTGGACGGTGACGGTGGCCGAGGCCAAATACCATTGGTATGACCTGGTCGCGGACTTCCCACGGGTGCCTGACATCCGCGATCCGGTCGGACGCTATCTGCGCCGCATGCAGTTCGACCTGGAAGCGACGATGGAAAAGCGCCTGATCTATTTCGTGGTCACCCGCCCGCGCATCTGCTTCGATACCAGCCGCAGCGTCAGCTGGGGCTTCTTTTCACTGAAGCTGACCATTCCTGTTCTGGTGGGCATCGAACAGAAGCGCGACAGCGTCTCCATCGAGCTGGAAGTGCCATTCGCGGCCACGCTGAAAAAGCCCACGGTCAGCGTTACTGAACGCTTTATCACGCTGAACTGGGGCGGCCTGATCGAAGCGTTGTCGATCCACGACGTGCTGCAACAACCCGGCAATGATGTCGATTTCCCCAGCACCGTGCGCTACGTCGGCCAGACCCGCGATCCTTCCGGACGACTGGCCAAGGCGCGCCTGGCGGCGGTGCAAAAAATCCATCAGGCCCAGAGTGACGACAATGACACGCTGCTGCTGGTGCAGCGCCTGCAGGTCGAGGTGCACAGCGCCGACGGCGATCCGGCGCAGTTACCGGCCAACCAGAATGCCGTGGCCGCCGACGCCCTGCTGAAAGATCGCATCGATGCGGTCGAGTGCGCGCTGATACGCTATTTTGAAGGCGAGGAAATGCGCGCCCGCAGCGACAAGGAATTGAACCAGCGCCGCGAACGGCTGCGCGAAATCGCTCACAGCAACCAGCTGCAGCAGTTCCGCATCGACCTGCAGATGACGGGCGACAGCAGCTATCAGGAACTGCTGTCACCCCATGCGCGGCGCAGCCGCCACCACGTGATCGACTGCACGCTGGTGGACGGTGTGGTACAGGTCAGCCCGGTACTCGACAAGGCGCGCGCTTAACCCAGCCGGCTGTGGAAGAAGTCCACGGTGCGCTGCCAGGCCAGCTTGGCCGCCGCCGCATCGTAGCGCGGCGTGGTGTCGTTGTTGAAGCCATGCTCGACGCCCGGATACACGAAATACTGGTACTGGATGCCGGACGCTTTCAGCGCCTGCTCATAGGCCGGCCAGCCGGCGCGGATGCGTTCGTCATTGCCGGCGTCATGGATCAGCAAGGCTGCCTTGATGCGGGCCGTATCGGCCGCCGCCGGCTGGGCGCCATAGAACGGCACCGCCGCCAGCAGTTCCGGCAGCTGCGTGGCCAGGTAGTTGGAAATCCCGCCTCCCCAGCAGAAACCCACTACGCCCAGCTTGCCATTGCCCTGCGGCTGGGCCAGTAGCCAGCGCGCAGCGGCGATGAAATCGGCCCGGGTCTTGGGGGCGTCGAGCTTGGCGAACAGCGCGCGCGCCTTGTCCTCGTCGCCCGGATAGCCTCCAACCGGAAAGAGGGCATCGGGTGCGAAGGCCATGAAGCCTTCGAGGCCGATTCGACGCGCGACGTCCTCGATGTGGGGATTGAGCCCGCGGTTCTCGTGGATCACGAGCACTCCCGGCAGCTTCCCCGTGGTCTTGGCGGGCCGGACGAGGTAGCCCCGCATGGTGCCCGACCCCGTTGGCGAGGGGTACTCGACGAACTGGGCCGAGAGCCG
>JBGSBQ010000083.1:0-10262 GCA_041730475.1 Sphingomonadaceae bacterium | reverse complement strand
CCCCCACCCGCCGACCCGCCTGCCGCACTGGCGCCCAACAACCAGCCCAGCTGGTTGCATACGCTAGGGCCGGGCCTGATCACGGGTGCCGCCGATGATGATCCCAGCGGCATTGCCACCTATTCCCAAGCCGGCGCGCAGTTTGGCTTTGGCATGCTGTGGACGGTGCTGCTGACCTTCCCGCTGATGGCGGCGATCCAGATCGTCAGCGCCCGTATCGGCCGCGTCACCGGCCATGGGCTGGGCACGAATATCCGCCGCCACTTCCCGCGCACCATCCTGTATGCCGTGGTCGGCCTGCTGCTGGTCGCCAACACCATCAACATCGCGGCCGACATTGCCGCCATGGGGCAGGCGCTGACCTTGCTGGTCGGCGGCCCGGCTCAGCTGTATGCGGCCGGCTTCGGCCTGCTGTCGCTGGTGCTGCAAGTGTGGGTGCCGTATCACCGCTATGTAAAGGTGCTGAAATGGCTGACGGCGGCGCTGCTCGCGTATGTGGCGGCGGCGCTGGCCCTGCAAGTGCCATGGCTGGCCGTGCTGCAACAAGCGCTGTGGCCCACGCTGTCGACCCAGCCGGCCTACCTGACCACGGTGGTGGCCATCTTCGGCACCACCATCAGCCCCTATCTGTTTTTCTGGCAAGCCTCGCAGGAAGTCGAAGACCTGCATGCCGACCCGACCGCGCATGCACTGAAGAAAGCGCCACAGCAGGCCAGCGCCAACTTCCGCCGCATCAAGATCGACACCATCATCGGCATGGGTTTCTCGAATCTGGTGGCGTTCTTCATCATCCTGACCACGGCCCTGACGCTGGGTGCGCACGGCATTACGGAAATCAGTTCCTCGGCGCAGGCGGCAGCGGCGTTGCGCCCCATTGCCGGCGAATTTGCCTTCCTGCTGTTCAGCCTCGGCATCATCGGCACCGGTCTGCTGGCGGTGCCGGTGCTGGCCGGCTCGGCCGCCTATGCAATCGCCGGCGCGCTGCACTGGCGCAGCAGCCTGGAGTTGCAACTGTCGGGCGCACGCAAGTTCTACAGCATCATCATCGGCTCCACCGCCATCGGGGCACTGCTGTGCTTCACGCCCATCGATCCGATGCAGGCCCTGTACTGGAGCGCGGTGCTGAATGGCGTGATTGCCGTGCCCATCATGGTGCTGATGATGTTGCTGGTGGCTCGCCGTGGCGTGATGGGCACGCTGGTCGCTTCGCGCCGGCTGCAATGGGCCGGCTGGCTGTGCACCGGCGTGATGGCGCTGGCGGTGGCCGCCATGTTCGCCACGCTGGGCGGATGAAATCGGCGCCGGATTGCGGTAAGCTGTCGGCATGAACCGAAAACGCCTGACGCTGGCCATGTTGGCCGCCCTGCTGACTGCGGCCCTGCCGGCGCACGCCGACGTCCGGCCGTTCCCGCCCAATGCCCTGCGCGGCAAGATGACGCCCGGCTATTTCCCCGATCTGCGCATCGACGGTAAACCGCGCCAGCTGGCGGCCGGCGCTCGCATCTTCAATCAGGACAATATGATCGAAATGCCAGCCAGCCTGCGCGGCAGCGATATCGTGGTCAACTACACGGTCGATGCCATGGGCTATATCGACCGGGTCTGGATACTAACCAAGGAAGAGGCGGCGCTGACGCCGCCGGCCGGCAGCGGCAAATAAGCGTCGACACGCGTCAACATCGCGTCAAATCATGAAATGATCGGCTGCCGCGCGCGCCGATTGGCGCGTGGCAAAGCGCAGCACGTCGTCCGGCGGCAGCGGCCGCGCAATGTGGTAGCCCTGCAGGTACTGACAGCCCAGCCGTTCCAGGATCGCCGCCTGCCCTTCCGTTTCGACGCCCTCCGCCACCAGTTGCAGCCCCAGGCTGTGGCCCATGGCGATGATGGCGTGCACCAGGTTATGACAGCGCTCGCTGTGTTCGATATCCATGACGAAGGCGCGGTCCACCTTGAGCGTATCGAGGTGGAACTGGGTCAGGTAGCTGAGCGAGGAATAGCCGGTACCAAAATCGTCCAGCGACAGGCTGACGCCCAGCACCTGCAAGCGCTGCAGTACGTTGCGCACATCGCCGCCATCATCGAGCAGCACCCGCTCCGTCAGTTCCAGCTCCAGTTGCTGCGGCGCCAGCTGGTGGCGCTGCAACGCCGCTTGCACCAGCTCAACAAAGCCAGGGTCGGCCAGCTGCCAGGCCGAGACATTGATCGAGATGGTGACCTGGTCGAGCGGCCCGCCACGCCACGCCGCAGCCTGGGCGCACGCTTGTTCCAGCACCCAGGTACCCAGCTCGACCACCATGCCATTGTCTTCTGCCACCGGGATGAAACGGTCCGGCGCCACCACGCCCAGCAGCGCACTGCGCCAGCGCAGCAGCGCCTCGACCTTGCGCAAGCCACGGTCGTGGGCGGCCGTGATCGGCTGGTACACCAGATGGAATTCGCCAGCCGCGATTGCCCCACGCAGCGCGCCATCGATCACCAGCGCATCCTTGGCAGCAGCGTTCATGGCCTCGTGGAAGAAGCGCAGTTCGTTGCGCCCGGCCTTCTTGGCTTCGTACATGGCAATGTCGGCGTTACGCAGCAGCGTTTCGCCTTCATGGCCATGGGCCGGATAGCAGGCGATGCCGATGCTGACCGAGACCGCAATCGCGTGATGCGACAGATCGAAAGGCTGGGCCAGTGCCTGCACCAGTTGCTGGGCACAGGCCGCAGCCTGCGTCGCGCTGCTGCCCGGCGCCAGCCCGGGCAGTACGACGATGAACTCATCGCCGCCGAAGCGCGCCAGAACGTCGCTACTGCGCAGCACTGCATGCAGCCGCTGGCTCATCAGGCGCAGCAACTGGTCGCCGGCGTCATGGCCAAAGGAGTCGTTGACGCGCTTGAATTTGTCGAGATCGATGAACAGCAGCGCGCATTCGTGCTGCGCGACACGCGCCGCCGTCATGAGCTCGGCCAGTTGCAGCGTCAGCGCATGGCGGTTGCAAAAGCCGGTGACCGGATCCACCAGTGCGGCGCGCTGCAACAGCGCATCCTTTTTATGGCGTTCGGAAATATCGAGCAACTGCACCAGCGCATACAGGCGGCCACGCTCGACATACGGTGAGCCGATCAGCTCGACCGGCAGGCGGCTGCCATTGTTCAGTTTGATGCGCAATTCTTCAGTCAGCGGGAACTGCGTACCGGGCTGCTCGAAGCGGCGAAAGTAGTGGTCCGCCATGTCGCGCGTCAGGCCCGGCAGCAGGTCGCACACGTGCAGGCCGATGATGTCGGCCGGACTGCGGTAGCCCAGCAGGCGCGCACACCGTTCATTCGCTACGTGCACATAGCCGCGCTGGTCACGGATCAGGAAGCCATTGCTCAGACAGTCGATGGTGTGGGCATAGCGCAGCTTGATTTCATCGAGCACCGCATACACCAGTCCCAGCAGCGACAAGGTCTTCAATACGGCCGAGGTGGCAAACCAGGGCAGGTAATTGTCCGGTGCCAGCACGGTGACACCGGCCAGGTCGAAGGCACCGCGCGCGGCCATCAGCGCGCCCAGCAAGCGGTAGCGCTGATGGCGCCCGTGCGCCAGCATCAAGCCGGACCAGATCAGCATGGCGCCCATGCCGAGGCCGCCGGTTGGCAGCATCAGGTCCGGCCAGCGCTGCCACAGCAGCGCCAAGGCCAGAGCCAGTCCCAGCAAGACCAGCACCGGCATGCCGCGGTCGCCGCGCTGCAGGCGGCCAATGAAATACTGGGTGCCGGCCCAGTAGCCGCCCAGCGCCAGCGCCAGCAGCAGCGCACACAGCGGCGTGCGCAGCGCGGTGTCGGACCAGAAGACCAGCAGGGTACCGGCCATCACGGCCAGCTGGCCGACGCCCCAGAACAGCGCGTGCTTTTCCTTGCGCTGCATCAGCCACAGGAACACCAGAATAGCGCTCAGGATAGCGTCCGCCACCACGGTAAATAGGACGTACTGGCTCGGATCCGTGCTCATGGGGGGCTGCCGCCACGGCGCGCGCGCCTGAAGGCTGGGTGGCTTAGTCGAAGATAGGGATATTGTATGCCCAAGCATGGCCGGCCGATACGGGCGGCCGGCGTTGCCCGGCAAATACACAACAGCATCAGCGCGACCGCGCTGCTGGCGTAGCCAAAGCGACAAAATCTGTTCATACTGGAATGCAATACAGTCAGTCCCCACCAGTACCTGATCGAACGGGATGTTCCATGCGCGCCATGCTGACGCTGTTCGTGTGCCTGCTACTGTCTCTGCCTGCGGCGGCGGCGCCCTTGTCGCTGGTTCTGAACACGCCGCTCGCTGCGCCGCTGAGTACGCCCGCCCACGATGGCGCGCTCGACCTGATCTATGCGGAACTGGCACGCCGCACCGGCATCGCCATCGTGCTGCAAGCCATGCCGGCCGAGCGCGGCCTGCAGAACGCCAACCGCGGCCTCGATGATGGTGAAGTGGCCCGGGTACCGGGCATGGAGCGCGAATATCCCAATCTGGTGCAAGTACCGGAGCCGGTGCTGCGCTATCAGCTGGTGGCCTTCAGCCGGCAAGCGCTGCAGCTCGACGGCAGCGCCAGCCTGCGCCCCTATGACGTCGGCATTCCGCATGGCTGGAAGATCCTGGAACGCCTGATCAACCAGCACCAGAGCCGGGTCAGTCTGGCCAGCGGCCAGCAACTGCTTGCCATGCTGAACAAGGAGCGCCTCGACGTGGTGGTACTGGAACGGCTGCAAGGCCTGCAGCTGATCCGGAGCATGTGCTTGCAGGGCATCCGGGCGCTGCGCCCGCCCCTGTTCGAGGGTGACGGCTTTCTGTACCTGCATCGCAAACATGCCGACCTGGTGCCACCACTGGCGGCGGCGCTGCGGGCCATGAAACAGGATGGCAGCTACCAGCGCATTGTCGACAGCGTGCTGCAGCGCTACCCCGGATAAGCCCCTATGCACAGCTACCTGACCTGGCTGCAACGCAGCACCAATTCCCGCCTCGGACGGCGCATGGCGGTGCAGATTTTACTGTTCAGCTCGCTCGTCACGCTGGCCTCGACGGCCGCCCAGCTGGGACTCGACTACCGGCGCGACCTGCAGGCTGTCGATACGCGCTTGCAGCAAATCCGCAGCAGTTATGCCGACAGTCTGGCTGCCAGCCTGTGGACCACCGGCAGCCGCGATCTGGAAGTACAACTGCAAGGCATCCTGCGCCTGCCCGACCTGCAATACATCGAAATCCTCGACGAACAGGGCAAGCTGGTGGCCCGCGCCGGCAGCGCTCGCAACGACGCCGTGGTGGCCCAGGAATTCCCGCTGCATTTCACCCATCGCGGCCAGCCGGTCTACATCGGCCAGGTGCGGGTCGTGGCCAGCACCGATGGCGCCTGGCAGCGCCTGCAGGAGCAGATCGGCCCCATCTTGATCGAGCAAAGCGTGCGCACCTTTCTGGTGTCGCTGTTTGCGCTGCTGCTGTTCCAGTGGCTGGTCGGGCGTCACCTGAAAAAAATCGCCGCCTATTCCGACCGCCTGTGCACGGGCAGCATGAGCCAGCCGCTCGAACTGGAGCGCCCGCCCAGCGCCAGCCACCGGCATGACGAACTGGCGCAGGTGGTGGCAGCCCTGAACGCCATGCGGGGCCGGCTCGATAGCTCGTTCCGCCAGCTGCAGGACAGCGAATTTCGCTGGAAGGCGGCGCTGGAGAGCGCCGGCCACGGCGTCTGGGACTTCCATATCCAGAGCGGCACCGTGCTGTACTCGCGGCGCTGGATGGAAATGCTGGGCTATGCCGACGGCGAACTGCCGAACCATCTCGATACCTACCGCCAGCTGGCCCATCCGGATGACCAGCGCACCGCGTTCCGCCTGCTGGAAGCCAACTTCAACGGCAGCTCCAAGACCTATGCGATGGAACAACGGATGCGGTGCAAGGATGGCAGCTGGAAATGGGTGGTAGCGCGCGGCATGGTCATCGAACAGGATGGGCAAGGACGGGCGCTGCGCATGATCGGCACCCACACCGATTTCACCGAGCGCCGCGCCGCCGAGCTTGAAATGGCACGCCTGCTGGCAACGGCCGAACAAGCCCAGGCCGAGCTACGCGCCGCCAGCGAGGGCATGGAACAGCAGGTGCGCGATCGCACGGCCCAGCTGGAGCGTGCCAACCGCGAGCTGGAAGCGTTTTCCTACTCGGTCTCGCACGACTTGCGCAGTCCGCTGCGCGGCATCGCCGGCTGGACCCAGGCCTTGCAGGAAGACTATGGCGCCCAGCTCGATGAGCGGGGCCGCAGCTATCTGGCCCGGGTGGGCAGTGAAACATTGCGGATGGGGCAACTCATCGACAATATGCTGGAATTTGCCCGCCTCGGCCGCGCGCCGCTGCACCGGCGCCAGTTCGACCTGAGCGCGCTGGCCCGCACGGTGGCCGAACGCATCCGCGTCAGCCACCCGCAACGCGCCATTGAATTCGACATCCCGCCCGGCCTGCAGGTGCGCGCCGACGAGCGGCTGCTGGAGGCGTTGCTGGGCAATCTGCTCGACAACGCCAGCAAGTTTTCCGCGCAACGTGCGCCGGCCCGGATTGCCGTTGGACAAATGGCGGTGCTGCGCCCCGGCACTGAGACCCGCGTCACGGCGTGGTTTGTGCGCGACAACGGCGCCGGCTTCGACATGCAATATGCCGCGCAGTTGTTCGGCGTGTTCCAGCGCCTGCACAGCGCGGCTGACTTTCCCGGCACCGGCATCGGTCTGGCCAGCGTGCAACGCATCGTCCAGCGCCATGGCGGCCAGGTCTGGGCCGATGCCAGCGTCAATGGTGGCGCTACCTTTTTCTTCACGCTGGGAGAGTAGCGATGACCGATGCTCTGCTGCCACGCCAGACGACGCCGCTGGCGCTGCTGCTGGTCGAGGATTGCGACAGCGACGCCGAATTACTTTTACGAAACCTTGAACGGGCCGACTTCGCGATTCGCCTGGCCCGCGTCGACAGCGCCGACGGCATGCGCCAGGCGCTGGCCACGGCCGCCTGGGACCTGGTCATCGCCGACTACCACCTGCCCGGTTTCAGCGCCAGCGCGGCGCTCGAGCTGATACATGCGGCCGGGCTGGACCTGCCGTTCATCGTCATCTCCAACAATCTAAGGGAAGACCTGGCGGTGGCGCTGATGCGGGCAGGCGCGCATGACTATGTGATGAAAGGCGACCTGATGCGGCTGGCCCCTGCCATCCAGCGCGAGCTGCGCGAAGCCGGCCAGCGCCGCCAGCACGAGGCCGCTATTCAGGCGCTGCGCGACAGCGAAGAACGCTGGCATTTCGCGCTGGAGGGTGCCGGCTACGGCGTCTGGGACTGGGATATTCCCAGCGGGAAAGTGATCTATTCCCCCATGTGGCTCAGCATCCATGGCTACGCGGCCGGTGAACTGCCGGACCGCATCGCCACCCGCGACGCCCTGATTCACCCCGACGACCAGGCCCGGATCAAGGCCAGCATCAGCAATTATCTTGCCGTCCCGCAAGGTCGCTACAAGCAGGAATACCGTGCATTGTGCAAGGATGGCAGCTGCAAATGGGTGCTCGACAACGGCATGATCGTGCGCCGCGATGCCTATGGCCAGCCGCAACGGATGATCTGCGCGCACGTCGATTTAACCGAACGCAAACGCACCGAACAAACACTGCGCGAATTAAATGAACAACTGGAAAGCCGGGTCGAGGCCCGGACGCGCGAATTACGCCAGGCCATGGAACAGATTATCGCCTCGGAAAAACTGGCCTCGCTCGGCGTATTAGTAGCGGGCGTTTCGCATGAACTGAATACCCCGATCGGCAATATGCTACTGGCAGCCACAGCGCTAAATGACAAGCTCAAGGAATTAAATAGCAATGCCGAGCTGAATACCATGACGCGCAGTGGTTTGCTGCATGGTCTGGGAGAGTGCCTTGGCGCCAGTAACATTATCGCCCGCAATGGTCATCGGGCCAGCGATTTGATTGACAGTTTTAAACGGGTATCGGTCGATCAAACCAGCCAGCGGCGCCGCACCTTTGATTTACGCACCACCATACAGGATAGCCTGACCGCACTGGGAAATATTATCCGGCGCGCCCGTGTCAGTGTCGATTTACAAATACCAGATAGCATATCGATGGATAGTTATCCCGGCCATCTGGAACAGATCATCAATAATATCGTGATGAATTCATTAACCCACGGATTTGATGGAACAGAAGGTGGAGAAATCACCATCAGTGCCAGACTGGCCGGCGACATGATCGAACTTGATTACCGCGACAATGGCTACGGGATTGCACCCGACGTGCTGCATAAAGTATTTGAGCCCTTTTATACAACGCGCATGGGACAAGGCGGTTCCGGGCTAGGATTATCGATCGTCCATAATCTGGTGCACGGCATCTTTAAAGGCCAGCTACGTCTCGACAGCGCCCCCGGCCAGGGCGTACATATGCAATTCCTGCTTCCCGCATTCACCCCCTTGAATCCCCCATAAATCACCTTTCAATGCCGTCGCAGTCCCGCTGGCGCGACGAATCCCGCCGTCGCGCCCCTTTTTTTGCCGTTTTTAAGCTAAAAATTAGCACGTACAAACCAGTTTTGAGCGTAGACCGCCCCCCTGCCTACACCAAAAGCGACAGCGCAATACTCCACATGACCAGCGCGATAATGCTGTCCAATATGCGCCATGCACTTGGTCGTTCGAATACCGGTGCCAGATAGCGGGCCCCGAAACCAAGCGCGCTAAACCACAGCAGCGATGCCAGCATGGCACCCCAGGCAAAATATATGCGGCTGCCGGGCGGCTGTTGTCCACCGATCGATCCCAGTAATACGACAGTATCCAGATACACGTGGGGATTCAGCAGGCTAAATGCCAGCATCGTCAAGATGACGACACGCTGTTGGGTTAGCACCGGTTGACCGCCAGCGCGCAGACTGGCCGGCTTCCATGCCGAACGCGCGGCACGCCAGCCATACCACGTTAAAAATATCGCGCCCGCGACTTTAATCCAGAATAATAAAAGCGGCAGTGCCGTAATTAACTGCCCCATACCGGCAACACCGGCGCCAATTAATACCACATCACACAGCACGCAAATCATCACGCAGCTCAGTACAAATTCCCGCTTCAATGCCTGCCGCAATAAAAAAGCATTCTGCGATCCGATTGCCACAATCAGGCCGCCACCCAGTCCAAACCCCTTCAATAATGCTGCTGTTTCCATGCTGCCTCCATCAGTGAAATGACAGCATAAGGGCAGCACAAAGATAAGTATAATTAATAATCTTTGCCAAATATTAGAGGCGCTAATGAAGCAGGTAGACTATCGCGGCCTGGCTGCGCTCGACGCAGTGGTGGATTTCGGCGGTTTTGACAAAGCCGCAGCAGCGCTGTCGATTACCCAATCGGCGGTATCGCAGCGCATCCGGATGCTAGAAAACAGCGCCGGCGAATTATTAATCGTGCGCAGCCAGCCACCGCTGGCGACCGACGCCGGACAAAAGCTGATCGCCCATTACCGCCAGGTTCGCTTGCTGGAAGCAGCACTCGCCGCAGCACCGGGAACGGAAGCGGAACGGCCCGAGATTGCGATCGCCATCAACGCCGACAGTGCCGCCACCTGGCTGCAAGAAGCGGTCGCGCCGCTTATGCTCAGCGGCAACTATCTGCTCAACATCCTGATTGACGACCAGGACCACACACTGACGATGTTGCGCGAAGGGCGGGTATTCGGTTGCGTGACGAGCGATCCCAACCCGGTGGCGGGCACCAGCGCCACGCCGCTGGGAGTGATGCGCTATATCTGCGTTGCCAGTCCCGGCTTCGCGCGCCAGTGGTTCGCTGACGGCTACACGGCAGCGGCCGTGCGCCACGCGCCGGGGCTGAATTTCGACCGCAAGGATGCGCTGCTAGGGCGTTTCATCGCGCGCCAGACTGGCCATCAAGGACGCTATCCGCACCACTCCCTGTCCAGTTCCGACGGTTTCGTGCGCTTCATCCTGGCCGGTCTCGGCTACGGAATGTTACCTTTACAACAATGCGCCGACGCCCTCGCCGCCGGCACCATGGTCGACCTGACGCCCGGCGCGTGGCTCGACGTCCCGCTGGTCTGGCACGCGTGGGACATCCAGACCCACTACACCCGCGCCCTGACCGACGCCATCGTCACCACCGCCCGCCGCCATCTCTTGCCGCAATAAAAAACCTGGGTCAGGTCTGCCAATCGCTCATAAAATTCCAAACGGCATGGCATTTTGGAAAATTATG
>JBGSBQ010000082.1:0-10367 GCA_041730475.1 Sphingomonadaceae bacterium | reverse complement strand
CTGATACGGCTCAAAATCATCCTTGGAGAAACGCCGGGTGTGGTCTGGTACCGTGATCGACCATTGTGGGCGGCTTACTGTTACCCGTTCTTCTGGCGTGCTTTGCTGCGCGCCGACCCCGGCACTGGCCGCTGCCAGTGCTGCCAAAAACCATAATCTATTCATGATATTTTCCACCATATGATAGGGTTGAATAATATCCGCACGCATCCGGCATTATCTGGGTCGGATGTGATTCAATATTTATTGATGGCGGCAGAAAACTGCAGCATATTGCGGAGGAACTGTTCGGTACCGGGACTTACACTGCGGTGTTGCCAGTGCTACTCGGTCGGCTCAGTGTAGTCAGTGCGATGGATAAATACGTCATTCAAATGGATGACGTATTAATTATTTGCGTCGCGATACTGCCGTGAATTAAGGCGATTAATTCGCCCTGGCGCTTGGTCGCGGTTTTTTCGAAAATATGGTGTAAATGGGTCTTTACCGTGTTGGTACTGATCTGCAGGCTCTGGGCGACTTGCTCCAGCGAGCCGCTGCTGGCCAGGGCCTGAGCGACGCCGGCTTCTGCCGGCGTCAGATCAAACAACTGCTGCAGTGCTGGTAGCGAGGCGCACGCCTGCGTCGGGTCGCGCACCAGGATCAGGGCCGCCGGTTGCGCTAACAGCGTGGACGGGGTTGGCGCTAGCGCCGCCACGACCAGCGTCAGTGGTGGCTGCGTGTGGCCGCGCTCGAGGCGCAGCCAGGTCGTTGCCGGCGCCGCCTGCGGGCGCGTCACGCTGCTGACCAGCCGGGCCAGTGTGGCACCGTGCTGTAGCGCCCGGGTTTGCAAGTGACCATCGGTGAGCAGGAACAGTTCGGCGCGTGCCAGCATGGCCTGGGCCAGCGGCGTCGCATACAGCAACTGCAGTTCGGCATCGACGACAAAAGCCGCCAGCGCCGCGTGCGCCAGCGTGGCGGCACTGGCCTGTGCCAGCAACTGCGCATGCCCTAGCCGCAGGCGCAATTGCATGGCCCGTTGCAAGTGGGGCAGCAGCGTGTGGATTCGGGCCCGGTCGGTGTCCGCATAGGGGCCGGCGTGACGCGGGCGCCGGATTTGCAGCAAGCCTGATTCGCGCGGCGAGATGTGGAAACTGGCGCCTAATACATAGTGCACCTCAGCTTGCCGACACCAGGCTGAGCATAGTTCGCTGCAACTGGGCGCATGACCGGGGTGATTGCGCTCCCATTGATCGCGCTGCCAGCAAAAAACTTGCTCAGGTAACTGAGGTGGGGCATCGTCGCTGAGGCTGGCACTGCTGGCGCGGAAGCTGGCGGCGATGGCAGCACTGACCTGGTCCCAGTGGTTATCGTCCAGCGCGGCCTCGTAGATCTGGCCGGTTAGCGCCTGCAATGGATGATCGGGGTGGCTATGCATGCTATTCCCTCGGGCTATCAGCAGGGATACAACGCTGCGTCATTCTGCGATCTATTCGCGCTAAAGTAACGCTATATATTTCTATCGACGCCGAGGGCGGCGCCAAGAATTTAAATGGCCGGGTGCAAACTGTCGTAACTGGCATTGACGAACGCTGTGCCAGCGGTTATGATGTTGTCTTCGGAGTGTAGCGCAGCCCGGTAGCGCACCTGGTTTGGGACCAGGGGGTCCAAGGTTCGAATCCTTGTACTCCGACCAAGAACTTTTAAAACGGGTTGTCCACGGACAGCCCGTTTTTCATATCCGCCTGTCGTTCAACGGATAGGACCTCGCTCTTCTAAAGCGATCATGGGGGTTCGATTCCCTCCGGGCGGACCACCACATTCTCCGCATTTCCCACCTCCTTCTTGCTGTATCCCATTTCTTCGGGATGCGCCTGCCTGTATCGTTTTTACTACGGCTGTCTATCTTCATGTATTACCACTATTCTATTTTTAATTTATTTTATTATCAAAAATAAAATAATACTTCGAATTCTTTAATTCACAATTTTGTTGAAGAAAACAATTCTGGTGATTTATTTTTAGAATCATGTTGATTCGGCCAAGGTAAATAAAAATATAGGAAATACCCTCTAATTATTTGGATTGCGAGAGTCCGGACGCTGCTGTATATTTTCCGTCCGGCAATAGTGTTATTGCTTTTGAATTACATTTGATACTTCCGCAAGCAAGTGCCCGGGCCCCTCGTTGCAGGCGGCACTGGGCTGGCCGCCATGGCCGCCTGATGGCGCGGCATATACGGGCCTGGCTGTTCCATCTTTAAATTGAATTGATCCAGTAGTGTATCCAGACTTTATGAACGTTAATAACTTGAGTGTAAAAACCCGCTTGGGCCTGGGGTTTTCGGTCGTCATTATCATCGGCATTATTGTGTCGGTATTCGGACGCGGGAAAATGGTCGCCATCGGTGAGGAAATGGATGTGCTGATTAACGACCGCATTGTGCAATATCAGAAAGTGGGGGAGATTCGTAACAACGCTGCAACCGTCGCCCGCTTGGTCCGTAATATTGCCTTGCTGACCGACGCAACCGCGATGCGTGCTGAGCACGACCGCATTATCAAGCTGCGGGAAAGCAACCAGAGCATTTATAGCGAGCTGGAGCAAGCCATCGACACTAGCACAGGCAAGGAATTGCTGCTGCTGTCGCATGCTGCGCGCGTTCCCTATAACGCTGTGCTGGACAAGGCGATCGCCCTGGGTATGGACAATCACAATGATGAGGCGCGTGATGTGCTGTTGCTGGAATCACGGCCCTTGCAGGTCAAGTATTTCAAGGCGCTGGATGATTTGCAGGCCTATGAAAACCAGCGCATGGCGGAAAGCGGCGAGCGCTCGCGGACCATCGTGCGCGAAGCGGGGCGCTGGATGTTGATCGGCGCCTTGCTGGCCGCCATACTGGGGGCGGTGGTGGCTTGGCGCCTGACCCGTACCCTGACCGGCCAGCTGGGCGGTGAGCCAGCCTATGCCTCGAACGTGGCACGCCAGATCGCAGGCGGCAACCTGGCCGTGGACGTGGTGCTGGCAGGCGGTGACCGCCACAGCATGCTGGCCGCGATGCGGGAGATGCGCGACAGCCTGTCGCGCGTGGTGGCCCAGGTGCGCGCCAGTTCCGACAGCGTGGCGGCGGCCAGCAGCCAGATTGCCCAGGGTAATCAAGATTTGAGTGCGCGCACCGAAGCCCAGGCCAGTGCTCTGGAGCAGACGGCCGCGTCGATGGAGGAGCTGCATTCGGCCGTGCAGAAGAACGCCGACCACGCCAATGCCGCCAACCGGCTGGCGATCCGCGCTTCCGGCGTCGCCAGTGAAGGCGGGGCCGTGGTGTCCGAGGTGGTGCAAACCATGCGCGATATCAACCAGTCCAGCCGTCAGATCAACGACATCATCGGCGTCATCGATGCGATTGCCTTCCAGACCAATATCCTGGCCTTGAATGCGGCCGTCGAAGCGGCGCGTGCCGGTGAGCAGGGGCGCGGCTTTGCCGTCGTCGCTTCGGAAGTGCGGGTACTGGCTGGTCGTTCTGCCCAGGCGGCCAAGGAAATCAAAGCCTTGATCGGGGCCAGTGTGGAACGGGTGGAGCAGGGGACGGCGCTGGTGGACCGCGCCGGCAGCACGATGGCCAGCGTGGTCGACGCGATCCGGCAGGTGACCCAGATCATGAGCGAGATCACGCATGCCAGTCAGGAACAGGCGTTGGGCGTGGCCGCAGTCGGCGCGGCGGTCAGCCAGATGGATCAGGCGACCCAGCAGAATGCCTCACTGGTGGAAGAAATGGCGGCCGCCGCCGGCATGATGCGCGAGCAGGCGCAGGATCTGGTGCAAGCGGTATCCGTGTTCCAGCTTGAGCTGGATCAGCCCGGGCGCCACGCCCGCGCGCTGCGCACCATCGGGCCCGAACGCGAGCTGTCCCTGCTGAATTAATCCGGCTGCTGGTGTGGCGCGCCGGCCAATGCCGTTTCCCACTGCTGGACATCGCGCAGCGCCACGCACAGGTCGCTAGCTGACAGTTCACGGCGCAGCGGGAAGCCATCTTCCAGCGCCACCACGGCAGCCCGTCCGGCGGCGTCAGTATCGGGCGCGGGTGGCAGATAGGCGTAGGCCGGGAAATGGATGCGCTGGTGCTCGGCCAGCGCTTTCAGCGTGCGCGGCGCTGCGCGCAGCAAGCCATTGCGGACGCAGCGCTGGCGCGCCGCCGTCCGTTCCGTCAGGCGTGCGCTCAATTGCGCCACCTCGTGCGCCAGACGTTGCACCTCGGCTTCATGGCTGGCGATGGCGGCCTCGTCAAACGGAGTTTCCCACGCGGACAGTTCGAGCCAGCCGGCCCGATAGCGGGCCTGGCGCTGCAAGCTCAGTGCCAGGTGGTCGTGGCGTTCCTGCTGGCTTGCCAGTTGTCGGCTGGCTTCGGCATCGCCATTGGCGCGCAGCCATTTGTCGCCGAAATCAAAGACCAGACCATCAAAATAAAAATACAGCGGCAAGCCGTGCTGCAGCGCGCGCTCGAGGACGGCGCGTTCGCTGAGGTGCCAGCGGGCTGATAACTCAGCCAGCGTCAGGGAAATCGGTTCAGTCATGCGGGGTTCCGGGGAGGGTATCAATGGCAAAGCTGCGCATCGTAACAAATCCTGGCCACTGCCGCTGCGACAATTTCACGCAGCGGCAGTTTTGTGTTGCAAAACAAGGGCTTGGGTCCACCCCGGCTGGCTTGTTAACAAGCTTATCCACAGAATTTGTTAACAACCTTCCCGCTCAGAATGGCAAGCGCAGCGAATCGACGACGGTGCGGATCAGGCGCGTGCGCTGGCGCGTGTACGGCGGGAAGAACAACTTGATCAGCATCAGCGGCGTGGCGCGCAGCACGGCGCGCTCGTGCGAGAACGCCTTGAAGCCGTATTCGCCGTGCGCGCTGCCGATGCCGGAATTATTGACGCCGCCAAACGGCAGGTTGCCATGCGCGAAATGGGCGACGCAATGGTTGACGCAGGCACCGCCGGAGCTGGTCTGTGACAGCACCTTGCGCACCACGGCCCGGTCGCGGCTCCAGATGTACAGGGCCAAGGGTTTCGGGGCGGCATTGATGGCGGCCAGCACCTGGTCCAGCTCGTCGTAAGGGATCAGCGGCAGCAGCGGGCCAAAAATTTCTTCCGACAGGATGCTGGCGCCGGCCGGAATATTGTCCAGCAGCGTGGGGGCGACATAGCACTGCGCCACGTCGACCTGGCCGCCGCACAGCACCCGTGCGCCGCGCTGCACGGCATCGTCCAGCAAGCCGGCCACGCGCTGTGTATGGCGCTGATTGACGATGCGGGTCAGGTCGGGACTGCGCTGTTGGGCGGCGGCATCGGCGCCGTAGCGCTGTTGCAGCACTGCGCGGCAGGCTTGCAGGAAGGCATCCCGGACGCTGGCATGCACATACACATGGTCGGGCGCCACGCAGGTCTGGCCATTGTTGATGAATTTGCCCCACATCAGCGTTTCGGCCGCCAGTTGCAGGTTGGCACTGGCGTCGACGATGGTCGGCGATTTACCGCCCAGTTCCAGCGTCACGCTGGTCAGGTGGCGTGCCGCTGCCGCCATCACTTGCTTGCCGACGGCGGGCGAGCCGGTGAAGAAGATATGGTCGAACGGTAGTTGCAGCAATGCATGGGCGGTCGGCTGTGCCCCTTGGAACAGTGCCACTTCATGCTCCGCGAACACGGCGCTGATGATGCTGGCCATCAGTGCCGACACGGCCGGCGTCATTTCCGACGGTTTGATGATGGCGGTATTGCCGGCCGCCAGCGCCGAGACCAGCGGGCCGAAGCACAGGCTCAGCGGGTAATTCCACGGCGCCACGATCAGTACTCGGCCGCGCGACTGGTAGTGCACGGCGCCCGAGGTGCCCAGCATGGTCGAGGTTGGCCAGACGCCACGCGGCTTCATCCAGCGCTTCAGCTTTCCGATCACCTGATGGATCTCATCCATGACGGGCAGGAATTCGGACGCTTCCACCTCGGCCGGCGATTTCCGGTAATCCGTGGCGAACGCGGTGTAAAACTCCTCGCGCCGGGCCAGCATGGCGTCGCGCAAGCGCTTCACGCGGGCGATGCGTTCGGCCGCGCTAGAGTGGCGCCACGCCAGCGCGGTGTCTTGCTGGGCGCGGAAGGCGGCCAGCATCAGTTGTACATCGGCCTCGCCCGGCGCCGCGCTTTGCAGGAGCGGCTGGTGGGCCGCGTTCGATTCGCTCATGGTGCTGTGTCCCCGTGGTTTTTATGGTGGTCAGATCGACCATTATTGCCACAATTACAGGAACGAGCAAGCGCTTGGTTTTACTTTGTGTGCGACCCGCTGCGCTGGCGGCGCGCCAGTGCCAGGCCGGCCAGGCCGACCCCCAGCATCATGACGCTGGACGGCTCTGGCACTGGCGAGGTCGGCAGCACGCCGCTGAAGGTGGTGTGGTCATGCAATTCGCCATTGCCCAGGTAGTTCTGGGCATAGACGAAGCCGTTCAACGCCGAATTCGCCGCCAGCGTGGCGTCACTGGCCAGGATGCTGCCATGCCAGCCGTTAAGGTTGATGTTGTTCAAGCCGACGAAGTTCCAGATGATCTTGCTGCCCAGATGGTCGTCGTCATTGAAATTGCCGCCCACGGTCAGGCTCTTGCTTGGGGCGCTACCGTCGTAGCGGACATTGATGATGATGGTCTGTGCCGTGCCGCTGAACTTGATGGTGCCCGCCGAGGCCAGCGAGGTGCTGCCGACATTGAACACTGCGGTACTGCTGGCGTTGCCATCGAGCTGGAAGGTATAGTTGTTGCGGTCTGCACTGAGCAGGGTGCTATTGGCGCTGCTCAGACCGGCCAGCTGGGTTTCCAGCGCATTCAGCGGGGTGGTGAAATCGCTGATGGCAAACACGGGCGTCTTTTGCAGCACACTGCCACCATTCATGCTGAAGTGGCCCAGGTTGCTGTCGATGAAGTTGACGTTGCCGCTGTGGTTGACGTTACCGCCGCCGGCAGCGCCGATGGTGATCGCATTGACGGCCGCGAAGTCCGAGGCGTTGTTGCTGGGCTTGTCGTAGAAAGTGGCGCCGTGGCTGATGTGGTTCGCCACCAGACGGCCTTCAACATCGCTGGCGGAGGCAAAGTCGCCCGCAAATACACCATTGAATTGGTGCAAGATATCGCTGGCGCTTAAGGGCGCGGCCAATGCGGAGGCGCTGGCCAGAGTGGTGGCGCTGAGGAACAGGGTGCTGACAAGATGGCGCATGGGGGTGTCCATTCAATAAAAATCAGGCATGATCGGAGTCTGTTGTACTCTTGATATTTTAATTCAAAAGAAACAATCATTGTTCAAATGAAATGTAACAGGGAGCTGACATTGGGAACCAAGACACAGGTAACAATTGGCCGTCTGGCGGCGCTGCTGGCCATCGGCTGGTCGCTGGTGGCGTCGGCGGCGACGCCGGCGCAGCCGGCCCGGGCCAGCGTGGCGCAGGGACATTTACAAGGCGTGGCCGCGGCCGATGGGGTCCAGGCTTTTCTGGGGGTGCCGTATGCGCAGCCGCCGGTGGGCCCGTTGCGCTGGGCAGCGCCGCAGCCGGCGCCGGCCTGGCCGGGCGTGCGCCAGGCGCAGCAGTTCGGCCCCCGGCCGATGCAGCGTCCGCTCTACAGCGACATGATGTTCCGCTCTCCGTCGATTAGTGAAGACTGCCTGTATCTGAATATCTGGACCCCGGCGCCGGCTGGCAAGGCGGCGCTGGCCGGACGCAAGCTGCCGGTGCTGGTGTACTTCTATGGCGGTGGCTTCCAGGCCGGCGACAGTGCCGAGGCCCGCTATGACGGCGCCAGCATGGCGCGCCACGGCGTGGTCAGCGTGACTGTCAACTACCGGCTGAATGTGTTTGGTTTTCTGGCCCACCCGGAGTTAACCGCGGCGTCGCCACAACATGCCTCCGGCAACTATGGCCTGATGGATCAAGCGGCCGCGCTGCAATGGGTGCAGCGCAATATCGCGGCCTTCGGCGGCGACCCGGGGCGGGTCACGATTGCCGGCGAATCTGCGGGCTCGTACTCTGTCAGTGCCCAGATGCTGTCGCCGCTGGCGCGCGGCACGTTTGCGCGCGCTATCGGCGAGAGCGGCTCGCTGCTGGGGCTGGCGCCGCTACCATCGCTGGCCTGGGCCGAACAGGCTGGCCAGCGCTTTGCCGCACTGGCGGGCGCGGCCGACCTGGCGGCGCTGCGGGCGCTGCCGGCCGAGCAGTTGCTGGCCGTTAGCGGCCATGCCGACGCGCCGTCCTTCTTTGCCATCGCCGACGGCCATGTGCTGCCCGGTCAGCCGGTCGCACTCTATGCGGCCGGGGCTCAGGCCCGGGTCCCGCTGCTGGCCGGTTGGAATTCTCAAGAGGGCGACGGTGCCGGCTGGTTCGACGGCGCCGCGCCGAGTGCCGCCGGCCTGGCCAGCGCCGTGCGGCGTCGGCTCGGCGATACGCCAGCCGCCACGGCCGTGCTGCAAGCCTACCAGGCGGCCGCGCCGGATCCGCTGCAAGCGGCCACGCTGCTGGCCAGCGACCAGTTCATCGGCTACGGCACCTGGCAGTGGCTGACCCTGCACGCCCGCAGCAGCGGCCAGCCGGTGTACCGCTATTACTACACGCAGCCGCGGCCGGCCAGCAAGGCTGGTGATATCCCGGCCGCACGCGGTGCCACCCACTCGGCGGAAATTGAATATGCGCTCGGCAACCTGGACCTGAATCCGGTGTTTGCGTGGGGTGCTGATGACCGCAGGGCCGCGCAGCTGCTGCAGGGTTATTTCCTGCAATTTATCCGGCATGGCAACCCGAATGGCGCTGGCCTGAAGCATTGGCCTGCGTTGGCGGCGGATGGCAGCGGCCAGCTGATGCAGCTGGGCGCGCAAGCGCGGCTGGTGCCAGCCGAGGATGCGGCGCGTTATCAGGCGCTGGCGCGCAGCCAGCCTTAGCATTGCTCAGGGCGCGCGCAATTCGGCGGGGCGGAAGCGGGCCAGCATGGCCTGAATCTCGCCGCGTCGCTTCATGGCCTGGATCGCCCGGTTCAACGTGGACAGCTCCAGCTTGCCGCGTGCTGGCAGGGCGCAATAGGTATCGAAGCTCATCACGGGGTAGCGGGCACGGTTCAGGCGGCCCCGTTCCGGATGGATCTTCAGCTGGTAATCGAAATACAGCGCGTTGGTGACGATATACGGGAAGCGCTTGCGCAGCAATTTGGCCAGGTTGGCATCTTCGCCGAGTGCATCATCGCGCAGGAAATGTTGCGCCAGTGGCTCGCCGAGCGCCTGTTCCAGCTGTGGATAGTAATAGCCGAGGATGGTGCCGATGCGTTGCCGGTCCAATTGTGCCAGGCGCTCGACGGCCGGGGTGTCGGCGCGGGAGGCGATAATCTGGGTATTGCTGAACACGGTTTCTGACCACAACCAGTCGCGCCGGCTCACCCATTCGGGACGCAGGTCGCATAACAAGTCAGCCTGGCCCGCCAGCAGCGGTTCTTCGACGCGTTTGCGGGGCACCAGCAGATAACGCGGGCTCATGTGGAGTTCCTGCGCCAGTGCATCACCGAAGGCTTTCAGCAAACCGCCGCTCAGGGTGCCGTCGCGAAACGCCGACATCGGCATCGCCCCGCCGGTCGAGACTGCGAATACTAATTGCTGGGCGCCGGCGGGAGCACCGAGGAGCAAGGTCAGCGTGAGCAGGGTGACAAGACGGATCATGCCACTATCATACCGGCAGTGACGTCAGGCTGCCAGCCGCGGGGCGTCGCGCCGCTGGCGTTGGCGCCTGTGCGACAATGGCGGCCTGATCCCCTCATTGACGGCAGCGCGATGGAACAAGCTTATTTTTACCAACCGGCGCACGGCCATGGCCTGGCGCATGATCCGTTCAACGCCATTGTTGGGCCGCGTCCGATAGGGTGGATTGCCACGCAAGACGGTGCCGGCAACCTGAACCTTGCCCCCTACAGTTTTTTCAATGCCTTCAATTACACGCCGCCGTTGATAGGGTTTGCCAGCATTGGGCGCAAAGACACGCTGCGCAACATTGAACAGACGGGCGAATTTGTGTGGAATCTCGCCACGCGGCCGCTGGCGGAAGCAATGAATGCCAGTTGTGCAGCGGTAGCGCCGGAGGTTGACGAATTTGCGCTGGCAGGGCTGACGCCGGCGCCATCGCGTGTAGTCCGGGTGCCGCGGGTGGCTGAAAGTCCGGTCGCGTTCGAATGCCGGCGGACCCAGATCATCGCCCTTGAAAGTGCCGCCGGCGCCACCGTCGGCAGCTACCTGATCCTGGGCGAAGTGGTCGGCGTGCACATTGCGGCGCACCTGCTACGCGACGGCGTCTACGACACGGCCGCCGCCCACCCCATCCTGCGCGGCGGCGGC
>JBGSBQ010000081.1:0-10397 GCA_041730475.1 Sphingomonadaceae bacterium | reverse complement strand
CCGACCTGGCCACGGCCAGGTCGGCGATATCACTGCTGTCGAGCTGGGCCACCTGGCGCGAACTGAGCGCTCCCACCTGCTGCGAACTGAGCGCATACAACTGGGCACTGGTCAGGGCGCGCAACTGGGCGCTGTTCAATACCGCAATCTGGCGCGTCGCCAGACTGGCCACCTGCCCCGTGCTGAGCTGGGAAATCAGTGCCGCCGACAGGCTCGCGACCACGGCCGTACTGAGCGCGGCCAGGTCATCGGTGCTGAAACCGGCCAGCGTGCCCCCCGTCAGCGCACCGATCTGGCGGCTGTTCAGTGCGCCGATCTGGGCCGTCGTCAGGGCTGCCAGTTGCGCGCTGTTCAGCGCCCCGATCTGGTCGGTCGACAGGCCAGCCAGCGTTTGCGTGCGCAGCGCCGCCAGGTCTTCGAGTTCCAGATGCGCAATGATGTCCAGACTCAGCGCCGCCAGCTGGCTACTGCTCAGCACAGCGGCCTGCTGCGTGCTGAGCGCCACGGCCTGGGCCGTCGTCAGCCCTGCCAGCGCCGTGCTGCGCAGCGCCGCCACCTGGGCCGTACTGAGCAGGTGGAACTGGTTCGGATCGCCGGCCAGGTCCTCGCCCAGCACACTCAGCTGAGCCGGACTCAGGGCCGCGATCAGCTGGGTGCGCAAGGCGCCCAGATTGGCCGGGTCGATCGCCATCAGGTCAGCCGTGCCGAGACCGCCCACCTGCAGGGAACTGAGCGCGTTCAACTGGGTCGTGGTCAGCGCCGCCCACTGCTCGGTGCTGAGCGCCTGCAGTTGCAGCGTGCGCAATGCGGCAATCTGGCGGGACGTCAGGCTGGTCAGCTGGTCGGCACTCAGCTGCGCGATCACGGCCGTCGACAGGGTGGCGATCACACTGGTGGAAAACGCCAGCACGTCGGCCGTTTGCAGGCCGCCCAGCGCAGCGCTGCTGAGCGCACCGACCTGTGCACTGTTGAGCGCGGCGATCTGACCCGTGGTCAGCGCGCCCAGCTGGTCACTGCTGAGCGCGGCCATCTGCGCAGTACTCAGGCCACGGATGGCAGCCGTCTTCAGCACCGCCAGATCGTCCGTCTCCAGCACCGCGATGATGGCGCTCGACAACACGGCCAGCTGTGCGCTGCTGAGCACGGCCGCTTGCTGGGTCGTCAGCGCCACCGCCTGGGAGGTCTTCAGGCCCAGCAGCGCGGTGCTGCGCAGCGCGGCAACCTGAGCCGTGCTGAGGCCGGCGAACTGGTAGCCGCCGTCGGCACTCAGCGCGCCCAACTGCGCCGAACTGAGGCTGCTGAGCGCCGCCGTTTTCAGCGCCGGCAAATTGTCGGTCGCGAGCGCCGCCAGGTCCGCCGGGCTGAAGCCTGCCAGTTGCTGGCTGCCGAATGCCGCCAGCTGGGCCGTGCCCAGCGCCGCGATCTGCACGGTGCTCAGCGCCGCCACCTGCACGCTGCGCAACGCCGCCATCTGGCGCGTGGTCAGGCTGGCCAGCTGGATGGTGCTCAGGTTGGCCAGCACCGACGGCGCCAGCGCCGCCAGCGCAGCGCTGCTCAAGGCCGCCAGCGCGGCGGTCGGCAAAGCGCTCAGCGTATCACTGCTGAACGCGCCAATCTGGGCACTGTTCAGGGCCGCCAGCTGGGCGGTACCGAAGGCCGCCAGCTGGGTACTGGTCAGGGCCGCAATCTGCTGCGATTTCAGGCCACCCAGCGCAGCACTGCGCAGCACCGCGATATCGTTCGAGGGCAGCGCCGCCAGCACCTGCGTCGACAACGCAGTGAGCTGGCTACTGCTCAACACCAGCGCCTGCTGCGTGCTCAGCGCGGCGGCCTGTGCCGTCCCCAGCCCGGCCAGCGCCGCCGTCCGCAGCGCCGCGACCTGGGCACTCGACAGCGCATAAAACAGATTGGTGTTCGAGCCCAGCGGGTCACGCCCCAGCACCGCCAGCTGGTCCGAATTGAGCGCAGCGATGGCCGCCGTCTTCAGCACGCTCAGGTTGGCGCTGCTGACACTGGCCAGATCGGCCGTAGCCAGGCTGGCCACATGACGTGAACTGAGGGCCGCCACCTGCTGCGAACTGAGGGCGTAGATCTGGCTGCTCAGCAACGTGCCCAACTGGGCCGTGGTCAGCGCCGCGATCTGGCGCGTGGCGAGGCCGCCCAGCTGAAGCGTACTCAGTTGCGTCAGGGTGGCCGTCGCCAGACTGGCGATGGCAGCCGTGCTGAGCGCGGCCAGGCCGCTGCTGCCCAGACCGGCCAGTGCAGTGACACTCAGTGCCCCCACCTGACGCGTGCTGAGCACGGCAATCTGGCCACTACCGAGCGCCGCCAGCTGCTGGCTGCCGAGCGCACCGATTTGCGCCGTGCCCAGACCAGCGAGGCTGGCGGTGCGCAGCGCGGCCAGGTCGGCCGTCTCCAGTGCCACGATATCGTCCGTGCCAAAGGCGCCCAGTTGCGCGCTGCTGAGGGCGGCGGCCTGCGCACTCGACAGCGCCACCACTTGCGCCGTGCTCAGGCCCATCAAGGCGGCACTGCGCAGCGCCGCCACTTGCGCGCTGCGCAGTGCAACAATGCCATCACTGCCCAGCGCCGCCAGCGCATTGCTCTGCAACGCCTGCACCTGACTGGTCGTCAGGGCCCGCAACTGGGTGTCCGCCAACGCGGCCAGCTGGGCCGTACCGAGGGCGCCGATGGCGGCGCTGCTGAACACTGCCAGATCCGCCGTTTCCAGGCCGGGCAGCGCCGTCAGCGCCAGCGCCGCCGCACTGCGCGTGCCCAGCGCGGCGGCCTGACGGGTCGTCAGTGCCGTCAGCTGCTGACTGCTGAGGGCGGTCATGAAGGCCGGGTTCAGCACGCCAGCGCCGTTCAGCGCCTCGGGCCGCAGCGCCGCCAGATCCGCCGTCTCCAGCACCGCCACGTTGGCCGTGGTCAGCGCGGCCAGCTGGGTGCTACTCAGGACTGCCGCTTGCTGGGTCGTCAGGGCCCGCAATTGGGCCGAGTTCAGTTCGGCCACCTCGGCAGTGGACCAGACTGAAATCGCTTGTGTGCCCAGCTGTGCGATTTGCGACGTCGACAGTAAATTGAGCAGACCCATGAGCGGAAATTCCCTTTTTGACAACACCCTAAACTATAGCAGCATTTAACCAAATTTCCACACGGAAACAAAAATATATACTTGGCTTTCGTTAATTGAAATCCTGCTAACCATGTAAAAAATGCCACCGGCTCCGGAGAGCTGGCGGCATTCTGTCAGAGCGACCAAGAACGGGGAAAAATCAAGCCTTGGCTTCACCGCCCAGTGCTTCGACCACATCGGCCATCAATTTGGCCAGCTCGCCGGTCATCAGCATGAAGTCGCCATCGAAGCGCTCTTCATCGTTCTTGGTGCTCGATTCCTTCTCGCTGATCACGTCCAGCGGCTTGATGCCCTTGATCGCCAGCGATTCGGTGAGCACGAAAGAAATCTTGCTGTCCCACGTCATGGCCAGCCGCGTGCACTGCTTGCCGGACGCGATATGGCGGCGGATTTCCTCCGCTTCCAACGTGTGGCGTACATAGCGCACGGCCGCCTTGCTCTCGCCGGTCGCGCGCAGTTCGGTATCCATGTCGACCGTGAAGCCGGACGGCGCATCATCGGCTTCCAGCCACGCCGTCATCACGCCGACCGGCGAGCGCTGTACGCGCAGGCTTTCCAGCGGCAGCTTGTCGACCGCCTTCAGCAGCAGCTTGATGAGTTCATCGGCCTTGGCCGGGCTGGCCGCATCGACCACCAGCCAGCCGTTGACCGGGTCGATCCAGGTCCAGACGTTGCTGCGGATCGAGAAGGCGCGCGGCAGCAGTTCATCGGCGACGCGCTCCTTCAGTTCCTTCATCGCCTTCTTGCCCGGCGCGAAGCCCTGGGCTTCTTCCATCTCGGCCGCACGGGCCTTGGCGACCTGGTTGATGACGCTCGATGGCAGCAGCTTTTTCTCGCTGCCCAGGACGATCAGCATTTGCTGGTTGACCACATGGACCAGGCCGCCGTTCGGCCGTGGTTTGTCCCAGCCCTGGCGCAGCAATTCATTGCTGCTGGCCGGCGTGAAGGCGTGCGGCGTCAGCGCTGCTTCCAGCTGTTCCGGGGTGTAGGCCCATGGGGCCGGCAGACGGTAAATCTGTAGATTCTTGAACCACATGAGATATATGCCTTGTTTCAGTTTCAATAATGGCTGGGGAGCGTCATTTTACACGCTCGCACCGGCGCCAACGGGGATCGTTGCGCCCGCGCCGGATTTTTACTGTGCATCAGGCGAACAGTTCGCCCTGCACCGGCACCGTGCTGCGGCCGGCACTGCCGGGCGGCTCCAGCGTACTGGCACGCACCCCCAGCAGCCGCAGCCGCCGTTGTAACGGCACCCGTTTCAGGCATTCGCGGGCCGCCTGCAGGATACCGGCGGCGTCGGCCACGGCAGCCGGCAGCGTGACGTTGCGGCTGACGATCTGGAAATCGTCATAGCGCAGCTTGATGCTGATGGTGCGGCTGACCAGTCCCTTGCGCAACAGGTCATCGGCCAGCCGCGCGCACAGCCGGGTCAGGATGCCGGACAGTTCCTCACGGTTCTGGCGCGCATGCAGGTCGCGCTCGAACGTGGTTTCGCGGCTGATCGACTTGGTTTCGGTGCGGGTGGCGACGGCACGCTGGTCGACCCCGTGCGCGGCCTCGGCCAGCCAGCCCGCGTAATGCTGGCCGAAATGGTCTTGCAGCAGGCCGGCATCAGCCTCGGCCAGTTCGCCGATGGTATGAATGCCGAGCGCGGCCAGCTTTTCCGTCGCCTTCGGGCCCACCCCGTTGATTTTCCGCACCGGCAGCGGCCAGATCCGGTCCGGGATCTCGGCATAGCTGAGGATGGTCAGGCCATTCGGCTTCTCGAGGTCGGAACAGATTTTCGACAGCAGCTTGTTGGGCGTCACGCCGATCGAGCACGACAAGCCGGTCGCATCGCGTACCGCCTGCTTGATGAGCTGCGCCAGTGCCAGCGTCTCGCCCTCGACATGGGTCAGGTCGATATAGATTTCATCGATGCCGCGGTCTTCGATATCGGGCGCAATGCTGGCCACGGCGGCCTTGAACAGCCGCGAATAATGGCGGTAGGCGTCAAAATTGACCGGCAACAGCACCGCATCGGGCGCCAGCTTGGCGGCCTTCATCAGGCCCATCGCCGAGCCCACGCCGAGCGCGCGCGCCTCATAGGTCGCCGTGGTAATCACGCCGCGCCCGACATAATCGCGCAAGCGGGCAAACTGGCGGCTGCCATCGGCACGCAGCACCGGCTGGGCGTCGCCGCCGCCCCCGATGACCACCGGCAGGCCGCGCACTTCCGGGTATTGCAGCAGTTAGACGGACCCGGAAAACGCATCCATGTCGAGGTGGGCGATGCGCCGCGTGTCAGCAAACATGGCAGGGACAGGAATACTGTGAATGCATACAGTATTACCCAGATCGGCGCCGACTGCAAGTCGAGTCCGCTTCGATGCTACACTAAACTCCACCATGCCTACCCTGCGCGCCACCCTGTCTTGTGCCTTGTTGCCGGCCATGTTGCTGGCGGCCGGCCCGCTGCGGGCCGCCGATTTTGCCTGCCCGGCGCTGATACGGGTCGGCATCAGCGACCTGGGCTACTCCTCCTACCGCGACGGCGACCAGTATCGCGGCACCTCGGTCGACGTGGTAGCGGAACTGGGCCGGCGCACCGGCTGCACCTTCCGCATCGACTGGTATCCGCGTGGCCGGCTGTTTGTCGAGTTCGCCAACGGCAAACTCGACATGGCGATGGCCGCACTGCGCGATCCGGCCCGCGACCGGGTGGCCAACTGGATCCCCTACACCTACACGCAGTTCGAGCTCCTGCTGAGCAAGGCCAGCAGCGGCCAGTTCCGCAGCCTGGCCGAGTTTGTCGACGGCAGCCAGGCCCGCCTGAACCTGACGCGCGGCGTTTCCTACACGCCGGCCACGCAGGTGCAGTTGGAGCGCTTGCAGCAGCAGGGCCGGCTCGAATACGTCAATGACTACGAAGCCGTATTCCGCAAGATCAAGGCCGGGCGCGCCGATGGCACGCTGGCGCCGCCCGTGATCCACCTGCTGCATACGCGGCGCAGCGGGCTCGGTGGCAAGCTGGTGGCGACCCCGATCAGCGAATGGCCGCGCAAGCTGATCGGCGCCTATGTATCGAACCAGAACCTGACGCCGGAGCTGCAGCGCGGCCTCGGGCGCGTCATGTACGACCTGGTCGCCGACGGCAGCGTGCAACGCATCTATGCCCGCTACGTCGGCACCGAGATCGCACAACAGCAGTTCGCCGGCGGCGTCAGCGACATCCTCGACGCCATCCCGCGCTGAACCTCAGGGCGCGGCGTCGATCAGGATGGCGCGCAAATCATTGACGTTGGTGCGGGTCGGGCCGGTGATCACCAGATCGTTGAGGGCGGCAAAGAAACTGTAGCCATCGTTATTCGCCAGCAGCGCCTTGCCGTCCACGCCCAGCGCTGCCGCCCGCGCCAGCGTGGCCGGATCGAGCACAGCGCCGGCATTGTCTTCGGTGCCGTCGATGCCATCCGTGTCACAGGCCATCGCATACACCTGCGGCAAACCCTGCAGCGCGACGGCCAGCGCCAGCAGGAATTCCGCATTGCGCCCGCCGCGCCCGCTGCCACGCACGGTGACGCTGGTCTCGCCGCCGGACAGGATCACGCACGGGCGCGGCAGCGGCTGCCCATGCAGCAGCACCTGACGCGCGATACCGGCATGGGCCAGCGCCACCTCGCGCGCCTCCCCCTCCATGCTGTTGCTGAGGATCAGCGGCGTGTAGCCGGCCGCGCGCGCCGCTGCGGCGGCCGCCTCCAGCGCTTCCTGCGCGGTGGCAATGATGCTGGCGCGGTGGCCGGCCAGACGCGGATCGCCCGGCTTCGGCGTTTCCTGCGCCGGATCACTCAGCACGGCGCGTACTGCCGGCGTGATCGGGATCGCATATTTTTCCAGAATCCGCAGCGCATCGGCCTGCGTGCTGGCATCGGCCAGTGTCGGACCGGACGCCACCACGGCGGGATCGTCGCCCGGCACGTCCGACACCACCAGCGTCACCACCTGCGCCGGGTGGCAGGCCAGCGCCAGCCGGCCGCCCTTGATGGCCGACAGATGCTTGCGCACACAATTCATTTCATCGATGGGGGCGCCGCTGTTCAGCAGGGCGCGGTTCAGCGCACGCTTGTCCTGCACCGTCAGGCCGGGGGCGGGCAGCGACATCAGGGCCGAGCCACCGCCCGACATCAGGCACAGCACCAGATCATCGGCAGTCAGACCCTGCACCAGTTCCAGCATGCGGGTCGCCGCCACATGGCCGGCCTCGTCCGGTACCGGATGGCCGGCCTCGATAATTTCGATGTGCTCGGTCGCGGCGCCGTGGCCGTAGCGCGTCACCACCAGTCCGCTCAGCGGTCCCTGCCAGTGGCGCTCCACCCCTTCGGCCATGCGCGCCGAGGCCTTGCCGGCGCCGATCACCACGGTCCGGCCGCGCGGCGGCGGCGGCAAATGCGGCGCGATGATGTCCAGCGGATCGACCGCCGCCACGGCGGCGCGGAACAGCTCAAGTAAAACAGTGCGTTGTGCAGTCATCATGTGCTTTCAAAAGTATCGGACCGTAACGCGGTCACCACCAGTACCGCACCGGCCAGCAAACTGGCCGCCAGCACCAGCATACCCGCACTGGTGCTGCCGCTGGCATCCTTGATGGCGCCGACCAGATAGGGACTGACAAAACCGGCCAGATTGCCGACCGAATTGATCAGCGCAATCCCGGCCGCCGCCGCCGCGCCACCCAGCAGCGCAGTCGGCAAACTCCAGAACAGCGGAAACGTGCTAAGGATGCCGGCCGTGGCCACGCTCAGCGCCAGCAAGGCCAGCAGCGTATTGTCGCTATACAGGGTGGCCGCCAGCAGACCCGCCGCCCCGGCCAGCGCAGCACCGGCCGCATGCCAGCGGCGCTCGCCGCTGCGATCCGAGTGGCGCGCCACCAGCACCATCGTCACGGCCGCCACACCATACGGAATCGCCGCCAGCAAGCCAACCATGAACACATCCTGCACGCCACTGTTCTTGATCAACTGCGGCAGCCAGAAGCTGACCCCATACAGTCCCATCACGAACAGGAAGTAGATCAGCGCCAGCAGCCACACCATGCCGCTGCCGAACACCTGCGCCAGCGGCAGCATGGCCTTGCCGGCCTGATCGGCCTGCAGCGCCAGCTCCAGCTGCTGCTTGTCATCCTCGCTGAGCCAGCCGGCGGCGCGGATGCCATCGTCCAGATAGTACAAGGTCCAGATCCCGACCAGCACCGCCGGTAAGCCCTCCAGCAGGAACAGCCACTGCCAGCCCTGCAAGCCATACCAGCCAGCACAGCTGCGCAGGATCCAGCCCGACAGCGGACCACCGATCACACCCGCCACCGCCACCCCGCTCATGAACAGCGCCACCATGCGGGCCCGGCGCCGCGCCGGATACCAGTAGGTCAGGTACAGGATGATGCCGGGGAAGAAGCCGGCCTCGGCCGCGCCCAGCAAAAACCGCAGCACATAGAAGCTGGTCACACTGGAAGTGAACATCATCGCCGCCGACAGCAGGCCCCAGCTGACCATGATGCGGGCGATCCAGCGCCGCGCACCGACGCGCGCCATCAGCAAGTTGGATGGCACCTCGCACAGAAAATATCCGAGGAAAAAAATGCCGGCACCGGCGCCATACACGGTATCGCTGAAACGCAGATCGGCCAGCATCTGCAGTTTGGCGAAACCGACATTGACGCGGTCCAGATACGCCACCACGTAACACAGGAACAGGAACGGCATCAGGCGCCAGCTGACGCGGGCGTACAAGCTATCGAGGGCGGCATCATCGCGCAGCGGCATGGAGACTCTTTCAGGCAGGGAAGCGATTCGCAGTGTGCCATAGTTTGGCCGCCCGCCAACGGCACCGAAAAATGCGGCCCGTAAAAGATTTTGAAAAAACTTTTTAAAAACCCTTGCGGAACGCGCAAACCACCTTGTAGAATACGGCCTCGTTCAGCAGTTGTGACAAACGCTGAAATGTTTTCTGAGGTTAGCGTAGGGTGCTTAGCTCAGTTGGTAGAGCGGCGCCCTTACAAGGCGTAGGTCGGGAGTTCGACCCTCTCAGCACCCACCAGCGGAAAACATAAAACGAATTTGGAGCGGTAGTTCAGTTGGTTAGAATACCGGCCTGTCACGCCGGGGGTCGCGGGTTCGAGTCCCGTCCGCTCCGCCAAATTCCGAAACACGGCGCATATCGTTGATATGCGCCGTTTTTCATTTCAGGGTCCGCTTTATGCTGCATCCGAATCTGCACCCGAATCTGCACCCCTTCCTGCGCCTGCGCACCCGCCTTGCCCATCACGCCCTGCTGCAGTTTGCTGCCAGCTTGCGCAGTTCCCTCGAAATCATCGTCCTCGCCTGCGGCCCCGTGCTGCTCGGTTTGCTAGCCTGCATCGCCTTGCCCGGCTTGTACGCCGCCACGCTGCCATGGCCGCAAGCATGCGCCGTGGTGCTGGCGCAATCGCTGCTGGCCTGCGCGCCGCTCTGGCTGCTGCGCCAGCGCCTGTTGCCGCCCGATGTGATCGCGTGGTGCCGCGCCTTGCCAATCGCGCCGCGCTGGCAGTGGAGCGCCGCCGCGCTGGTGGCGGCCATGCTGCTGGGACCGCTGGCACTGGCGTATGCCATCTCGACGGCGGTCTGGCTGGTGCAGTGGCCCGACTGGCTGCGCCCGGTCGCCACGCTGGCCGTGTTGCTGACGCTGCTCTCGCTGCTGCTGGCCTGGGGTTGGGCCACGCTGCTGCTATACCGGCGCGCCACCGCCGTGCCGAATCTGCGCCGCCAGCGCCGCCCTAACCGGCACGGCAGCGCGCCGCCAGCACCGTCCTACCAGCCACGCAGGCCCGGCCCCGGCTACTACTGGCATCAATTATTCTGGCTCCCGTGCTGGCGCGCCGGCAGCGGCATCGGCCGCCAGCAAAGCCTGCTGTGGCTGGCCGCGCTGGGCAGCGTCGCGCTGTGGTGCTGGCATCCGGCCTGGCTGCCGGTGCCGATGCCAATATGGGGGGCCAGCACCGCCATGTTGCTGATGCTGCTGACCGACCGCGGTGACAAGGCCGTGGCCGAACAGATCGCCCGCCTGCGTCCGATCGCTGCTGGCTGGCCAATCGCCCCGGCGCGGCTGTTCCGCACCGCGATCGGTCTCAGCCTGCTGCCCGGCCTGAGCGTGACGGCATGGTTTGCGCTGCTGACGTTGGGCCAGCTCGGACCGGCCGGCTATCGGCCAACCGTCGCCGCAGTCTGGCTGGCCAGCGCCAGCAGCGCGC
>JBGSBQ010000080.1:0-10409 GCA_041730475.1 Sphingomonadaceae bacterium | reverse complement strand
TTGATGTCAGCACTGCTGGTGGTGCTGGCCTTGCTGATTTTCGCGATCGATACGTTTACCCCGCTCGACATGGCGATCGCCGTCATGTACGTGGTGGTGGTGCTGTTGTCGGTCAATCTGTGGCGCCGCCGTGGTGTGCTGCTGGCCAGCGCTGCCTGTCTGTTCCTGACCGTGTTGTCCTATGGCCTGACCCATACCATGGTATTTTCCGGCCCGGCCTCGGGACGGCTAGTGGTTAGCCTGGCGGCGATCAGCATCACGGCCTGGCTGGCCCTGCGCGGACAGGCTGCAACGGCGGCGCTGCTGGCGCGCGAAGAGGCGCTGCGGGTCTCGCGGCTGCAACTGGCGCACGTTACCCGGGTCACCATGCTGGGCGAACTGGCGGCCTCGATTGCGCATGAAGTCAACCAGCCACTGGCCGCCATCTCGACCAACGGCCAGGCTTGCCTGCGCTGGCTGCAGCGCGCCCAGCCCGACCTGGAGGAAGCACGCAGTGCCGTGACCAGCATGCTGGAGGCGAGTGCCCGCGCAACGGGCGTGATCCGGCGCATCCGCTCGCTGGCGCGGCGCGGTGACCCGCAGTACTCAGCGCTCGATCTGAATAGCGTGGCGCAGGACAGCGTTGACCTGATGCGGCGCGAGCTGCACCAGCAGCATGTCCGGTTGCGGCTGGCGCTGGCGCCGGCGTTGCCGCCAGTACTGGCGGACCGGGTACAGCTGCAACAGGTGATCATCAATTTGCTGATGAATGCGGTGCAGGCCATGGCGGCGCAGCCCGCAGCGGAAGCGCCGCTGTGGCTGGAGCTGCGGACGCTGCGCCAGCCGGACGGGGCACTGCAGCTGGCGGTGACGGATAACGGTCCCGGCATCGCTGGCGCCGACCTGCCGCGCCTGTTCGAACCATTCTTCAGCACCAAGACCGATGGTATGGGCATGGGCTTGCCCATCTGCCGTTCCATCATCGAAACCCACGGCGGCCGTATCTGGGCCGAGAGCGGATCGGCCGCGGCGGGCGCCACGCTGGCCTTCACGCTGCCGGTGCAGGAGCCGCAGCCATGAACGGCGCCACCGACAGCGACGCGCTGGTCTACATCGTTGACGATGATGACCTGCTGCGCAGCGCCATCTCCGGCCTGCTGCGCTCGGTTGGCTTGCGGAATGCCGCGTATCCCTCGGTGGCGGCCTTTCTGGCACAGGCGCGCGAGGAAGTGGCCAGCTGCCTGCTGCTGGATGTGCGCCTGCAGGGCGCCAGCGGGCTCGATTTCCAGGCTGACCTGAAGCGCGACGGGGTGACACTGCCGATTATCTTCATGACCGGGCATGGCGACATTCCCATGTCGGTGCGGGCCATGAAGGCCGGTGCGCTGGATTTTCTGGCCAAGCCGTTCCGCGATCAGGACTTGCTCGATGCGGTGCATCTAGCCTTGCAGGCTGACCGTGCGCGGCGCCAGCGTGAGCAGGCGCAGCAGGGGCTGGCGGCGCGCTACGCGACGCTGACCCCGCGCGAGCGCGAAATCATGGCACTGGCGGTGCGCGGCCTGATGAACAAGCAGATCGCCGGCGAAGTCGGCACCAGCGAGATCACCGTCAAGATCCACCGTGGCAACGCCATGCGCAAGATGGCGGCGCGCACCTTCGCCGATCTGGTGCGCATGGGCGAAGCGCTGGGCCTGAACCCGCCGCGCTAGGCGCGCAGCGCCCGACCCGCCCGCTCCGCTGCCGGGCTGCGAGGCGGCACTCATACCCACGTATGATTTCGCCGCTGCCCGCCGGCCGCTACAGTACTCCCATGCGCTGGATGGCCGCTGACCGCCATCCTCACCGGGAGTACGCCGTGCCAGACGCCTCATCCAACCCTCACTATATCGCCATCGTCGACGACGATGCGCAGGTGCGCCTTGCGCTCGGCAGCCTGCTGCGATCCTACGGCTATCTAACGCGCAGCTACGACAGCGCCGGCGCCTTGCTGGCTTCGCCGCAACTGGCGGCCTACGACTGCGTGATCTCTGACTTGCAGATGCCCGGCATGACGGGCCTGGAATTGCTGGAGCAGCTGCGCCGGCAGGGCAGTGCACTGCCGCTGGTGATGATGACGGCCTATCCCGAAGAAGCGCTGCGCCGGCGTGCCCTGCAGGGCGGCGCAACGTGCTTTTTAAGTAAGCCCTTTGAAGCGAATGATTTGATCCGCTGCCTGCGCGACGCGCATGGCTGCTGCCACCCATCTACTCAGGAGTAGGTCATGACTGCAATGCTGAAACGCTTCGATTTGTCGCACGTCTCGCGCAGTTCGCGCGCCGTGGTGTATGCCCTGCTGCTGCTGGTGATGGGGGCCAGCATCACGCTGTCGGTGGTGATGGAACGCACCGCCAGCGCGATCGGCCGCAATGCCGCGCCACTGCTGAACCAGACCATTCCGCAATTGCGCTACCTGCAGGACTTCGAGAGCGCCTTGCTGCGCTACCAGCTGGCGCTCGATAAACGCTACAACGATTCGATCTCGCCGCTGCGCTACGCGGAACTGGAAAATATGGGCCGCGCTGAACTCGATGGGAATCTGGAACATCTGCGGCGCAGCCTGGGCGATGGCCCGGAGCTGGCCGCCCTGTATGACGGCTATCAGCGCATCACGCGGCTGACGCCGGACTTCAGCCGCAGTGTCGGCCATGACAGTGCCAGCGCACGCCATGTGCTGATCCTGATGAATGGCGAAGTGAAACAGCTGCGGACCCGGCTTGACGCCATGCAACTGCGGGCCGAGCAGGCCATCTATGACCACGGCAGCATGGCCAGCCGGAATGTCGCCGGCATCACGCGGCTGGTCCATTTGTTCGACGTGCTGGCGCTGCTGACCGGGCTCTTCATGCTGTATCACGTGCGGGCCCGGGTCCGGGTCGAACAAGCCTTGCAGCATCAGGCCGGGCATGATCCGCTGACCGGGCTGGCGCACCGCCGCAGCTTCGAGGCGCGGCTGGCGGGCCTGCCGGCAGCGCCGCATGCGGTGGTGCTGGGCACCATCGACCGTTTCTCACGGATCGTGGGCGGCCATGGCCATGCCTTCGGTGACCGGATGATCATCGGCCTGGCGCAGCGCATGCAGCGGGTGGCTGAACGCAATGGCGGGGAAGTGTACCGGCTCGATGGTGCCAATTTCGCCATCCTGTATCGCTGCGCCAACGACAGCATCGAATTCGCCGCCGCCATCGCCAGCCTGCGCGCTGCCGTTAGCACGCCGTACAGCTGCCAGGGGCACGAGGTGTACACCACGCTCAGCCTGGGGGCAGCCAACTTTCCGGCCGATGGCGCGGCCGCCGAGACGCTGCTGCGCAATGCCGATGCGGCGCTGCAAAGTGCGCGCCGTGCCGGCGGCGATACGCTGGTGGCCTACCGTCAGCAACTGCATGTGGAAACCGGGTCGCGGCTGGATCTGGAGGCGCAACTGCGCCATGCGATCGAGCGCGGTGAGCTGGAACTGCACTACCAGCCGCAGCAGGCGTTAAGCAGCGGCGCCCTGATCGGGCTGGAAGCGCTGGTGCGCTGGCGGCGCGCTGGCGCACTGGTGTCGCCGGCCGAGTTCATTCCGCTGGCCGAGGAATCCGGTCTGATTGTGCAGATCGGCGACTGGGTACTGTCCGAAGTGTGCCGCCAGATTGGCGAATGGCAGGCGCTGACGGGTGAACGCTTCTGTGTGGCCGTGAATATTTCGCCGCGCCAGTTCGCCGACCCCGGCTTCCTGGCCCGCATCGAAGCGCTGCTGGCGCGCACCCGCATCGATCCCGGCTGCCTCGAGCTGGAAATCACCGAGGGTGTGATGATGGATGATGCCGAGGGCGCGATCGAGCTGCTGCATCAGCTACGGGCCTTGGGCCTGATGCTGGCGATCGACGATTTCGGCACCGGCTATTCCAGCCTGGCCTACCTGTCGCGCTTCCCGATCCACAAGCTGAAGATCGACCAATCGTTTGTGCGCAATATGCAGACGGTGCCGGAGCAGCGCGCCATCGTGCAGGCCACGATAGGTCTCGGCCACAGCCTCGGTCTGACCGTGATCGCCGAAGGCGTCGAGACCGACGGCCAGCGCGCCATGCTGCAGGGCTGGCAGTGCGACGAGATTCAGGGCTATTGGTATAGCCGGCCCTTGGCGTCTGCCGCCGCCCAGGAATTCATCGACGCCAGCTTGCACCTGCAAGCGGCTTGAGACCCCATCCCAAGGAGAACAGCATGAACTGGTTCCGCAATCTGAAGATCGCATCAAAACTGATGGCTACGGTGGCCGTGATCCTGAGCCTGACCATGGGGCTGGGCGTGTTTGCCCTGTTCCAGTTGTATGAACTGGAGCAGGTCACGGCGCAGATTACGCAGCGCTGGAGTCCCGGCGTGCGGCTGGCACTGGATGTCAAGTACGACCTGACGCGGTTCCGCAACCATGAGTTGTTCCATGTGCTGTCCGCCGATCCCGCCGACATGCGCAAGTATGAGACCGAGATGGCAACCCGCATCAAGGAACTCGACGCCAGCTTGGCCAGTTATCAGCGGCTGCCGCGGGCACAGGATGAACTGGCGCTGGTGCAGCAGCTGCAGGCGTCGTTGCTGGCCTATCGCGGTTCGGTGCGGCAAGTGATCGCCCTGTCGCGCAGCGGCGACAAGGCTGCGGCGCTGGAAGTGGTGCGCGGCTCGTCGCGGCGCGATGATTTTGCCGCGCTGGCGCTGGTGCAGCAGTTGGTTACGCTGAATGAGGAAGGCAGCGCACGCGCTGCCCAGCACGCCGGGCAGACGTATGCCGAAGCGTGCCGGCTGGTCTGGGCGGTGATGGCGCTGGCGGCGCTGCTGGGCATGCTGCTGGCGGTCTGGGTCGGACGTCAGATTGCACGGCCACTGCAGCGCGCCGTCATGGCGGCACGCCGCGTCGCCGGCGGTGACCTGCGTGCGGTGCACTGCACTGCCAGCCGCGATGAAACGGGCGACCTGCTGCGGGCGTTGCACACCATGGTGGGCAATTTGCAGGCCATGGTGCAGCAGGTGCGCGTCGGCGCCGATACGGTCGCCAGCGCGTCGGCACAAATTGCCGCTGGCACTGCCGATCTGGCGGCGCGCAGCGAACATCAGGCCGGCGCGCTCGACGAAACGGCGGCCATGGCGGCCCAGTTGGCCGCCGGTGTGACGCGCCATGCGGCTGATGCCAGCGAAACGCACCGTCTGATGGAGCACACCGCTGCTGCGGCCCACGCCGCCGAACAGGCGCTGGCCACGATGACGGCGACCATGGACGGGATCCAGTCGGCCTCGGCGCGCATTGGCGAGATCGTGGGCGTCATGGATGGGCTGGCATTCCAGACCAATCTGCTGGCGCTGAACGCGGCAGTGGAGGCCGCCCGCGCCGGCCCATCCGGCGCCGGCTTTGCCGTGGTGGCGCGCGAGGTGCGGGAACTGGCCAACCGCAGTGCGGCATCGGCGCAGCAAATCAAGGCGCTGGTGGGCGGTTCGCTGACCCATGCGGAGCGCGGCCATCAGGTGGCGCAGCATGCGCGTGCCACCTGTGATCAGCTGGTGGCCGGTGTGCGGCGCGGCGCGGCACTGGCCGCGGAACTCAGCAACGGCAGCCGGCAGCAGCATCGCGGCTTGCAGCAGGTCGATCGCACGCTGGCGGCACTGGATGACGTGACCCAACAAAACGCCACGCTGGCCGAGCAGTCGCTGACGGCCGTGATGGCGCTGCAGGAGCAGGCGCAGCGTCTGGCGCGCAGCGTGGCCCTGTTCCAGCTCGATACCGAGCAGGCCCCGGGCCGGCGCGCACCAGCGCGCGCTGCGCGTGCGTCGGCGCACGAGGTCAGCGATGCCACGCATGCGATGCACGCTGCCGCCGCCTACGTGGCAGGTGTGGTCTGATCACCAACTGTGCGTTCTGTCCGCCAGCGCTGCGGAACAGCGGGTATGATGGCAGGGCCGTGGCGCGCAATGGGCGCGCCATTCACGACGTTGAGTACCCAAGCCATGTTTTTCGTCCGCCCCCGTGTTTTCCTGCTGGTCCTGAGTGCAGCCAGCATGCTGCTGGCCGGCCCACTGGCGCGCGCCGGTAGCGCCAGCGTCTACCTCGAAGAACTGACGTGGACCGAAGTGCGCGATGATCTGCAGGCTGGCAAGAGCACAGTGATCATCCCGGTCGGTGGCACTGAGCAGAGTGGTCCGCACATGGTATTGGGCAAGCACAATGTGCGGGTGCGCTTGCTGGCCGGGCGCATTGCCGCCCAGTTGGGCAATACGCTGGTGGCGCCGGTGCTGGCCTATGTGCCGGAAGGGGCGGTCACCCCACCGGCTGGCCATATGCGCTATGCCGGCACCATCTCGGTACCGGACGATGCCTTCCAGTCTATTCTGGCTGGCAGTGCGCGCAGCCTGAAGCAGCATGGTTTCGTCAACGTGGTGCTGCTGGGCGACCATGGCGGTTACCAGTCGCAGTTGCAGGCGGTGGCGCAGCGTCTGAACCGCGAATGGGCCAGCAGCGGTGCCCGCGTCCATTACATCAGTGCCTATTATGAAGCGGCCGATACCGGCTATGTGCAGGCGCTGCGCGCCAAAGGCTATAGCGCGGCGCAGATCGGCGTGCATGCCGGACTGGCTGATACCTCCTTGTCGCTGGCGCTGGATGCGGCACTGGTGCGGCCCGATGCGCTGCCGCGCGCTGCGCAGGGCGGGCGTGCGCTGGGTGTCAACGGCGATCCGGCCGCTGCCTCGGCTGCGCTGGGGCAGCCCGGGGTAGAGCTGATGATTTCCAAAACCGTGGCCGCGATCCGCGCGGCCCAGGGCCAGCGCCGCTGAGCGGCGGGTCTGGCCGGTCCTTGTTATTTACCTAGTTGAGGTGCAGTGTATGCGCAAGATTCAGAAGAAACAGATCGCGGCCGCTGCCGCATTGGTGCTCAGTGGCGCGACGATGGGATGGTGGGCCGTGGCCCACGCCAAGAGCGGCGAGGCGGTCACGCCGCCATGGACCGAAGTGGCGGGCATGGCCCGCGTGGTGGACCGGAATAACCTGTATAGCGAGACCACAGCGGGTAAGTTCAGCCCGGCTGTGGCCGGTGCACTGGAACGCGTGTACGTACCGAATCACACGGCCAATACGGTGACGGTGATCGATCCGGCGACGCTGAAGGTGGTGGATACCTTCAAGGTCGGCGTCAATCCGCAGCACGTGGTGCCATCGTGGGACCTGCGCACGCTGTGGGTGGCCAACAATGCCGAGGGGCGCAAGGATGGCAGCCTGACGCCGATCGATCCGCAGACGGGCAAGCCGGGCAAGATGCTGATGGTCGAAGATCCGTATAACCTGTACTGGTCGCCCGACGGCCATTCGGCCATTGTGGTGGCCGAAGAATTCCGCCGCCTCGATTTCCGTGATCCGCACACCATGGTCTTGCAATATTCGATCTCGGTGCCCGATTGCGGCGGTATCAACCACGCCGATTTTTCGATCGATGGCAAGTTCGCCTTCTTCACCTGTGAATTCAATGGCGCCATCAGCAAGATCGACCTGGTGAACCGGCGCGTGGTGGGCAGCATCACGCTGAGCCAGTATTTCAAACGGCCCGAGGTGCTGGCGATGCTGAACACGCCGGGCAAGAAGCCGCGCAAGGTGCCGGATCCGGCCCAGCTGGGCGCCGAGATCTGCACCACCAAGGGCATGCCGCAAGATGTGCGGGCGTCGCCGGACGGCAAGCTGCTGTATGTGGCCGACATGATGGCCGATGGTGTGCACGTGGTCGATGCCGACAACTGGGTGCAGGTCGGTTTTCTGGCGACCGGGGTCGGCGCGCATGGGCTGTATCCTAGTCGCGATGGCAAGAGTTTGTACGTGGCCAACCGCGGCTCCAACCTGATTCACGGCAAGCGCGGTGGCAAGGGTAGCGTGTCGGTGATCGATTTCGCCAGCCGCAGCGTTAGCAAGACGTGGCCGATCCCCGGCGGTGGCAGCCCGGACATGGGCAACGTCAGCGCTGACGGCAAATACCTGTGGTTGTCGGGGCGTTTTGACGATGTGGTGTACCGCTTTGATACGGGCAATGGCAAGGTCGACCAGATCAAGGTCGGCAAGGAGCCGCATGGGTTGACCGTGTGGCCGCAGCCGGGCCGCTATTCGCTCGGCCATACCGGCAATCTGCGCTGAGCGCGCGGGGCTGGCGGCCCTAAAACAAGCGGCGGAGGCAGGATGCCGTTCTTTAGCGTGCCGTGGCGTGCGCTTGACCCCCAAAAGCAAACCTGGGGTCAGCGGCAGAGGCCTAATGCAGTTCAGTTAGAGTGCCGTGGCGTGCGCTTTACCCCAGAAGCAAACCTGGGGTCAGACCCGGCGGGTCTGACCCCGGCTTTTGCAGTTGGGTCGCTATTCGCTCTGCTATATCGTTAGTCTGCGCTGAGCGCGCGGCGCTGGCAGTCACAACATAGATCGGCCGAGGCCTCGTGCCGTTCAATTGAAGTGTCGTGGCGTGCGCTGGACCCTCGGTAGCAAACAGTCATAAAAAAAGCGGCCGAGGCCGCTTTTTTTATGGACGACGGGCCCGCTTAGAAGCGGTAGCCGAAGCCTACGCCCAGCAGCACTGGGTCGACCTTGACGGCGCTGACCTTGGCGCCGCTGATCATGACGTCGCTGCGAATCTGGACTTTTTTGACGTCGATGTTGAACGACCAGTTTTTGTCGATCTTGTAATCGACACCGGCTTGCAGCGCGAAGCCGAAGCTGTCATGTTCCAGGCTGCCAGCACCATTCAGCAGGTGTACCTTGGACATGGTGGTGTAGTTGACACCGGCGCCCACGTACGGCGTGAAAGGCGATTCCGAAGCGAAGCGGTACTGTGCCGTCAGCGTCGGTGGCAGGTGCTTGAAGGTGCCGATGTTGGCGCCATCCAGATAAACGTCATGTTTTTGTGGATAGGTCAGAACCAGTTCAGCCGAGAAGTTCGGGGTGAACAGGTACGAGATATCGATCTCTGGGATCGTTTTGCTGCTCACGGTAATACGGTCAGCAGCACCGCTGCCGCCCACTGGGTCGGCTTTGTTGGCTGGGTCGATATGCACGGCGCGGACACGCACCAGCCATGGGCTGTCGTCGGCCATGGCGGTGCCGCTCAGGGTGCTCAGGATGGCCAGGGTGATTGCTGCTACGGTGGTTTTCATCGCGTTTCCTTCTTTCGTTAAGTGATGGACGAAGTCTAGAAGGGTGGCGCGATTAAAACTGTGTCCCAGATCAATTTTTCACAAGCATGCCCTCGGCCGCGCGCCAACAACCACGGCCTTCCTGCTTGGCGCGGTACAGTTGCGCATCGGCCTCGCGCAGCAGTTTCTCGCTGTCGCTGCCGGCCCCCGGACGCAGCGTGGCGACCCCGATGCTGACGGTGACGATGTCGGCTGCGCTGCTGGCATGGGGCAGCGCCAGCCGGCGCACTGCCTGTTCCAGTGCAGCGGCGACCTTGCCTGCGCCCTCGACGCTGGTGCCCGGCAGCAGGGCGACGAATTCTTCGCCGCCATACCGTGCCAGCAGGTCATCGGGCCGCTGCAGCAGGCTGTCCAGCGTGCGTGCCACGCGGCGCAGACATTCGTCGCCCTGCTGGTGGCCGTAGCGGTCGTTGTAGCTCTTGAAATAGTCGATATCCACCATCAGCAACGCGCATGGCAGCATCTGGCGCGCGCAGCTATCCCACGCCGCTTGCAGGCGCTGGTCGAACTGGCGCCGGTTGGCCACCCCGGTCAGGCCATCCACGAACGCCAGTGCGCGCAAGCTGTCTGCCTGCTGCTTCAACAGCAGGTGGGCGCGGACCCGGTTACGCAGCGTGGTGGCATTGATCGGCTTGTTGACGAAGTCGACGCAGCCCGCCGCCCAGCACTCGGTTTCGCCGGCCGGATGATCGGCGCCGGTGACGAAGATCACGGGGATGTGGCTGGTGGCCGGATCTTCGCTCAGCTTGCGGCACACGGTCAGGCCATCCATACCCGGCATCTGCACGTCCAGCAGTACCAGGTCCGGTTGCAGGCTGCGGCACAGCGTCAGCGCTTGTTCGCCGCTGGACGCCATGAATACTTCGTGGTCATCGCAGAAGATCTGGTGCAGCAGGCGCACGTTGAGTGGCTGGTCGTCCACCAGCAGCAGGCGCGCAGGCCGGGCGGCGCCGGAGTGCGGCGTGTCAGGCAGCACGGGATTCAACGATAGTGGGTGGTGGGGGGGCATCAAGGCTCTCCGTCAACAGCAGCTGCGTGCACAGGGCATGTGCTTGCGTGAACTGCAGGTTTTCAATGTATTCTTCCAGCGCCCGGCCAGGGCCGGGCAACTCGGTCGCCAAACTGGCGCGCAGCGTGCCGAACACCGGCAGTGCCTGCATATTCGCGCTGGCCAGCAGCTGCAGCAGTTGGGGCAGGGCCGTGCGCCATGC
>JBGSBQ010000079.1:0-10440 GCA_041730475.1 Sphingomonadaceae bacterium | reverse complement strand
GACCATGAAATATGAAGCCTTGCTGGCGACGTAAAAGGTGCAGATCGCATTCGAACGGGAAGGCATCACCCGTTTGGCCGAGATGGCCTTTTCGGTTAATGTGCGCACCTAAAACATCGGTGCGCGGCGCCTGTACACGGTGATGGAAAAGCTGCTGGAAGAACTGTCGTTCAGCGCCAGCGACAACGGCGGCCAGACCATCACCATCGACGCCGCCTACGTCAACGACCGGCTCGATGCGCTGGCCGTCAACGAAGACCTGTCGCGCTACGTCTTGTAAGGAGGCACGCCGATGGCAAACAAGGCCCTCGCTACCCGGCAAAAGATGATGATACGGCTGCAGCCGTCCCAGAACGCACCGCGCAATCCGGTGGCGCTGGCGGCCAAGCAACGGGCCGGCGGCGCCGGGCCGCATGCCCGGCCGAACGCGGCCGAACGGCAGGCCGCCAAACGGGCCTTGTTGAAGCTCGATCCCAAGGCCGATCCCGACGATACGCCGTGACCGTCAGCGGGCGCCGGGGGTGGCGCCCGCGCTCAGGTGAGGGGCTCAGAAGTGATAGGCGAGGCCGGCCGACAGCATGGTATTGCTGACGCGGGTATCCCGAAATACCTGGTACGGTGTGTAGGCGTAATCCAGCGTCGCAGCCCAGTGGCGGTCCAGCCGGTAGGACAGGCCGACGCCCGCCACCAGATTCACACTATTCCACGTCTGCGTGGCCTGACCGTCATCGGCATAATAGGCACGGCTGTGGGTGTAGCTGACACCGACGCGGCTGTCGAGCGTCCAGCGCTCCGACAGATGCAGGCTACTGGCCGAGGTCACGGCCATGCCGCTGGCTTTGGCCTTGCTGTACACCGGTGCGCCGCTCGAGATATAGCGCCAATCGTCATAGCGCGACCCCAGCGTAAATAATGCCAGTTCCACGGCATGATCATTTTCCTTGCCAAACGCCTCGGTGCGGCCCAGGTGGTAGCCACCGTAGATGCGGCTGTTCAAGTCGCGGGTACCGTAGTTGCTGTGCAGGCCGATATCAGCCCCCACATAGCCAGCTGAGGGCTCGGCCGCAAAGGCTTGGTCGCTGAGCAGCAAGGTCGGTGCCAGGATCAGGGCCATCAGGGCGGCGCGCGAAACAGATAACAGATAGGACATGGTTTTCTCCGAAGTGCTGAGGTGGCGCCGCTTCTGCGAGCGGCAGCAAGAAGGCCAGTGTGGCCCAGCTTGTCGCCCTGTACCACCATAAAGTCCCAAGCCCCGGTTTTCTGCACGCACAGTACTGTGATACGATACCTTTTTGCTTTTTTTACAAGGCCTATCGTGAGTTCACCGGAATTGCTGCTGCAAGTGCTGCGGACCCAGATGCGCACCGCCGGCGTCACCTACAAGAAGCTGGCCGAGCGCATAGGCATGAGCGAGTCCAGCGTCAAGCGCATGTTCGGGCAACAAGACATGACGCTGTCGCGGCTGGCGCAGATCTGCAAGGCGGCCGGCATTGCGCTGGAAGACGTGCTGCGCGGCGCGGCCGACGCCACCCCGCATGCCGATACGCTGACGCTGCAACAGGAAAAGTCACTGGTCGCCCATCCGCACCTGCTGCTGATGGCCACCTGCTGCCTCGGTCACTGGACGCTGGAACAGGTGCTGGAGACCTATACGCTGAGCGAGCCCGAATGCATCCTGCTGCTGGCCGAGCTGGACCGGCTGCGCCTGATCGAACTGAAGCCGCTAAACCGCTACAGCCTGCGCGTCTCGAACGCCTTCCACTGGCTGCCGGACGGGCCGGTGCAACAGTTCTTCCGCGAGCGCGTGGTCAGCGATTATTTCGGCGGGAATTTCAATGGCGCCGGCGAGACGCTGCTGTTCCTGCCGGCGCGGCTGTCGCAGCCGAGTGCGCAGGAACTGGTGGCGCGCATCCAGCAACTGGCCGGCGAACTGGCACGGCTGCACCAGAGCGACCGCAAGCTGCCGGCCCACGAACGTGATGGTTTCAGCCTGCTGGTTGGCTTCCGCTCATGGGAATACGCCGCCTTCACGGCGCTGCGCCGCAAAGCCTGAGCCTGAGCCTGAGATTAAGCCTTACCAGATCGGTCCGAGGAACAGATAGGCGCTGCTGTTGCCGCCCTTGGTGGTGCCGGCCCCGAAATACACCGGCCCGAAACGCGTATCGACCGCCATGAAGCCACTGGCGGCCTGCTTCAGCGTGCCCCAGTGCAGCGGGTTATCGGTGCCGAACGCGCCGCCCGCCTCCAGCGAGAAGCCCAGCCGCACGTCGCCGCCCAGCGCGGCCGGCATCGCGCCGATGCTGCGCGCCATCACCATCCGCCCCAGCAGCATGCGGCTGCCGATCACCGATTCCGGCGCCGTGCCCGACAGCCGCAAAAATCCGCCCAGCGGCAGCGGCGCCACGCCCGACTGGCTGCGCGCCCATTCGGCATACAGATGGCCGGCCCAGCGTCCGGTATGGAAGGCCTGCAATCCCTGCAGCGACTGCTGCGACAGCGACAGCTGCTCCGGCCCCTGCCCCTGGGTGCGCTGCCAGTTCAGGTTGACCAGCATGCCCCGGGTCGGAAACGCCACCGAATCGAGTGTATCGATATTCAGCGCCAGCCACTGGGCAGTCTGGTGCACGCGCACTTCCGGCAGGCTCGGGTCGGCGGGAATCGTCACGCGTGAATTCACGCCCTGACGCGTCAGCCCGATCCGCAGATCACCCCAGTTGCCCAGCTGCCGGCCCAGCCCCACGGTGGCGCTGTGATAATCGTAGTTATAGCGTGCGCGGCGGAAGCCGCTGTCATTGAACAGGTCGCTGGCCGAAGCGCCGTACTCCAGCGACGGCGCCACATACCACTGCGAGCCAGCGCCCAGCGGCTGCCACCACTGCGTGCCCAGCACGCGCTCGGTGCCGATGCGCGCCACCGTGCGCAGCTCGGCGCCCCAGTCGTTCAGCGACGAGCGCACATGCATCATCTTCAGTTCAAAATCATTGTTGTTGGTGAAGTCGCTGCTCAGCTCCAGCCCGACCCGCACGCGGCTGCGGGCCCATTCGGCCTCACTCGGCTTGAGCGTCACAATGCGCCCTTCCGGCGTGTCACGCACCTCGGTCTCGACCCGCGACAGGTCGCCGCGCCCAAACAGCGTGGTGCCGGCGCCATGCGCCTGCTCGACCGTCACCGGCTGCCCGATCTGCAGCCCCGTTTGCACCGCCAGCGCCTGCGGGTTGATGTGGCCACTCGGCTCCACCACCAGGCTGACCAGCTTGCGCGGCTGATCATCGATGGCCGGCACTGCCATCCGGTGCGCCTCGAACGCCACATAATCCGACTCCGGCAGCGCCAGTTCCAGCAGGCGCGCGCTCTGGGCCCGCGCCGCCGCCACGCCGGCCTGCATGGCCTTGTCGTGCCGTTCAAAATCGAGGAAGCCGACGCCGTTCAGGTCCGGCGCCAGTAAGATATCGTGCGGGCCCAGCTCCTTCAGCGAACGCTGCACATTCTGCTCGGTCAGGATCTGCAGCATCTGCTGCGCCACGCCGATCGCGCTGCCGAGCGCCTTCTCCGGCGCCAGCGGGGTGCCGACATTGACCGCGATGACCACATCGGCCCCCATCGCGCGCGCCACGTCGACCGGCAGGTTGCGCACCAGTCCCCCATCCACTAGCAAGCGCTCCTGAATCCGGATCGGCGCGAACACGCCGGGCACCGCCAGCGAGGCGCGCATGGTCAGGAACAGCGGCGTATCGTTCAGCTCCACCAGATCACCGGTGACCAGATCCGAGGCCACCGAGCGGAATGGCAGTTGCAAGGCATCGATCGGCTTGTCGCGGGTACCGGGTGGCAGGGCCCGGGTCAGCGCCAGCTCCAGCGCCTCGTTGCCGGCAGCCGACGGCGGCAAGGTCACGCCATCCGAATTGGCGCCGAATTCGATCCGCGACGGCAGCAGCAAATCCTCCTCGCGGCGGCGGAACGCCAGTTCATCGCGCGGCGGACGGTCGGCAATCACCGCGCCCCAGTCGGTGCGCCGCACCAGCTGTTCCAGCTGCGCCACCGGGCTGCCAGCGGCATAGGCGCCACCGACCACGCTGCCCATACTGGTGCCGACCACGAAGTCGACCGGAATGCGCAACTCCTGCAGCACGCGCAGTACGCCGATATGGGCGAAACCGCGCGCGCCGCCGCCGGATAGCACCAGCGCCACCTTCGGACGTGGCTTGAGCGGATCGGCGGCCGGCCCGGCCTGGACCTGGACCTGTGCTTGCGCCTGCGGCAGCAGCCCCACCAACAAAGCGCCGCACAGGGCGGCGACCAGCCAGCGTTGCATCATCATGCGTGCATCCCGTGGATCAGCGGCCAAAACCGGGGATCGGATCCACCGCGACCGGCGCCCCCGGCCTCGCTGGCTGATTCTGGATCTGCCCTTGCGGCGGCTGGCTGGTCGGCTGCGGCAGGGGCTGGGCCGGCGGCAGTGGCTGCGACAGCAAGGAAGCCGGCGCCACTTCGCTGCGCACCCCGGCATCGCTGGGCAGGTCGAGACGCTTGACGGCGCCGTTGTCGTTCAGCAGCACATAGCGGGCATGCACTTCCTTGACCACCACACCCGGCGCGATCTCCTTGCCGACACGGGCCGCGCTGGCCGGGTTGTTATCAATGGCGACGATGGCGGCGCTGTCGCTGCTGCCATTGCTGGCCGCGACTACGCCCTTCAGCTGGTAATTGCTGGCGACGGATGCCAGCACCTGACCGCCGAACAGGCCCTGAGCGGCACTGATGCCGGGTTCCGGCGGCGGCGCCAGCGGCACTGCCGCAATCGGGCGCTGCTGCGGCTTCAACAGCTGCAGTCCCCAGTAAGCCAGCGAGGCAGACAAGGCCGCCACGGCGGCCACGGTTGTAAGTAAAGGCAAACGCTTCATGGCATCCTTTTCAGCGCACCAGCTGATTAATTTCGATAATAGGCATCAGCACGGCGAGCACGATCAACAGCACCACCACGCCCATCGCCAGAATCAGCGCCGGTTCCAGCAGGCCGGCGATGGTCAGCGTGCGGCGTTCCAGATCCGACTCCTGGGCACTGGCGGCGCGATCCAGCATGGCCGGCAGTTCGCCGGTGATCTCGCCGGCCCGTATCATGTGGATCAGCATCGGCGGGAAGTGCTGTTGCGCCGACAGCGCACGCGCCAGACTGACGCCTTCGCGCACCGCATCGCTGGCTTCATCGACCAGTTCCTGCATGGCGACGTTGGACAGCGTGTCACGGCTGGTCTGCAGCGCGCGCAGGATAGGCACGCCGGAGCCGGTAGTAATCGCCAGCGTGCTGGCAAAGCGCGCCGTGTTCAGGCTGCGCTCAAACTTGCCATACAGCGGCGCGGTCAGCAGCCAGGTATGCCAGCGCCGTTTCAGCGCCGGATTCTGCAGCGATCTGCGCCAGCCAAACCAGGCGGCCACCAGCGCCAGCGCCAGCACCATGCCGTAATTGCGCACGAAGTCAGATACCGCCAGCATGATGATGGTCAGCACCGGCAGCTTCTGCTTGGTATTCGCGAACACCGACACGATCTGCGGCACCACATAGGTCAGCAGGAAGATCACGATCGAAAACGCCACCACCGTCACGATCGCCGGATAGGTGAACGCCAGCTTGACCTTCTGCACCAGCGCATTGCGGCGCTCGATGTAGTCGGCCAGCCGTGACAGCACGCGCGACAACTGGCCAATCTGCTCGCCGGACGCCACCAGCGCGCGGTAGATCTCGGCGAAGTCACGCGGGTGGCGGCCCAGCACATCGGACAGCGCGGCGCCGCCGATCACTTCGGAGCGGATCGAGGCGATCAGATCGCGCAGATAGGGACGCTCGGCCTGTTCCAGCAAGGCGGTGAAAGCCTGCTCCAGCGGCAGGCCGGCTTCCAGCAGGCTGGCCATCTGGCGCGTGAACAGCGCCAGCTCGGTAGTCGACAGGCGCTCGCCAAAGCCACGGCTCTTGGTGGCACCCTGGGCATCGACCTGCGCGCTGATGGCCTCCACCTTCAGCGGCACCAGTCCCTGCGTGCGCAGCTCGGCACGCACGGCGCGCGCACTGTCGGCGTTCAGCACACCCTTCTTGCCGGCGCCAACGGCGTCGACGGCTTCATAACGGAATGCGGGCATCGTCGGTCGCCTAGTCTTTGGTCACACGCAGCAGTTCGGCCTGCGTGGTGACGCCCTCGCGCAGCCAGCGTTCGCCGTCTTCGCGCATGGTCTGCATGCCGTCTTGCAGGGCCACAGCGCGCACCTCGGCTTCCGACGCACGGTTGTGGATCTGGGCCCGGATCTGCTCCGTGGTCTGCAGGAATTCGTAGACGCCAACCCGGCCCTGATAGCCGGTATGGCCGCACTGCTCGCAGCCGACGGCATGCCACAGCTGGCCGTCGTGGCGCTTGCAGCTCGGGCACAGCTTGCGCACCAGCCGCTGTGCCAACACCCCCAGCAGCGACGACGACAGCAGGAACGGCTCAATGCCCATGTCCAGCAGGCGTGTCACGGCGGCGGCGGCATCGTTGGTGTGCAGCGTGGCCAGCACCAGGTGGCCGGTCAGCGAAGCCTGCACCGCGATCTGCGCCGTTTCCAGGTCGCGGATCTCGCCGATCATGATCACGTCCGGGTCTTGCCGCAAAATGGCGCGCAGGGCCTTGGCAAAGGTCATGTCGATGCGGGTGTTGACCTGAGTCTGGCCAACGCCAGCGAGGTCATACTCGATCGGGTCTTCCACCGTCATGATGTTGGTGGTGGCCGCGTTCAGCAGCGACAGCGCCGCATACAGCGTGGTGGTCTTGCCGGAGCCGGTCGGCCCGGTCACCAGCACGATGCCGTGCGGCTGGTTGATCAATGCATCGAACTGCGGCAGCATGGTGTCGCTCATGCCGAGGTGCTGCAGGTCGAGCCGGCCCGCTTCCTTGTCCAGCAGGCGCAGTACGGCGCGTTCGCCATGGCCGGTGGGCAGCGTCGAGACCCGCACGTCGACCGGCTTGCCGCCGATGCGCAGCGTGATGCGGCCGTCCTGCGGCAAGCGCTTCTCCGCAATGTCCAGCTGCGCCATGATCTTGATACGCGAGATCAGCGAACCGTGGATCGCCTTGCGCGGCCGCACGATGTCGCGCAGCGTACCGTCGACGCGGAAGCGCACCACCGAGGTCTGTTCAAACGGTTCGATGTGGATGTCCGAGGCGCCGTCACGCAGCGCCTGCGTCAGCAACGCGTTGATCATGCGGATGACCGGCGCGTCGTCGCTCGATTCCAGCAAGTCCTCGATGGCCGGCACGTCCTGCAGCAGCTTGGTCAGGTCCAGATCGGCGTCGAATTCATCGGCCACCAGCGAGGCGTTACCGCCCGCACCGGCATACGCGGCAGCGATCGCCGCATCGAGTTCGGCGCGCACCATGTTCTTGATCTGGATGCGGCCGAACCGGCGCGACACTTCGGCAATCGCGGCCGGCGTGGTGGCGCCGCAGGTCCAGACGTCAACCGTGTGCTCGGCGGTGTCGCTGGGCTGGGCCAGCAGCACGAAATCACGCGCAAAGGCGTAGGGTAGCAAATTGCTCATGGATCGCTTACTGCGGTTGCTTGACGTTGGCCGGTACAGCGCCCGGAGCCTGATTGGCGGCTGGCGCCGGTGCCGCCGGCACCGGCCGCACCACCGTCGCGCTGCCGACCGGCGTACCGTTCTGCAGCGCCGGCAGCACCGGCTGGCCAAGGTCGTCGACCAGAATGCTCTGCTCCGGCTTGATCGCCATCTGCGCGCTGCGCATGTAGTCATACCGGTCGCTGGCCAGGCTGGTGCTCTGCTCCTTGCTACGCACCACCACCGGCCGCAAGAACACCATCAGGTTGGTCTTCTTGCGGGTGCGCGACTGGTACTTGAACAGATTGCCCAGCACCGGAATGTCGCCCAGGCCGCGCACCTTGTCGGTACCGTCGCCGGTGGTGTCTTCGATCAGGCCACCGAGCACGATGATCTGGCCATCGTCGGCGATCACATTATTTTCGATCACGCGCTTGTTCAGCGTGATGCCGGCCTGCGCCGTCAGGGTCGACTTATCCACGCTCGAGGTCTCGTGATAGATCGCCATCTTGATGGTGCCGCCTTCGGAAATCTGCGGCCGCACCTTCAGCGTCAGACCGACTTCCTTGCGGTCGATGGTCTGGAACGGATTGCTGTTGGTGCCGGAGGTGGTGGTAAACGAACCGGTAATGATCGGTACGTTCTGCCCCACCTGTATCGTGGCCAGCTCGTTATCGAGCGTGATCATGTTTGGTGTCGACAGGATGTTGGCATTGCCGTCCGATTCCAGCGAATGCGCCAGCGCGCCCAGTCCCAGCTGGCTGCCGATCTGCTTGAAGATCCCGATCGACAGGCCATTGCTCGGCAACACACTGCCCTTGCCGGTAGCGACCGCCGTCAAGGTGTTGTTGGTGCCGCCGGTGGTGAACGACTGCAGCCCGCCGATACGGTAGGTGCTGTTGTCATTGCCGGTGGCGCCCACCCACTGCACGCCGAATTCGGAGGCCTTGTCGGAACTGACTTCGACGATCAGCGATTCGATGTAAACCTGAGCGCGGCGCACGTCCAGCTGGTCGATCACGGCGCGCAGATTGCGGTACACCGACTCCGGCGCGGTAATGATCAGCGTATTGGTCGAGGCGTCAGCCTGAATGAAACCGGCCGAGCCGCCGCCGCCCTGCTGCTGTTGGCCGCCATTGGCGCTCAGCAGCGGATTGGTGGAACCGCTGCTGCCGCCGCTATTCTGGTTGCCGCTCTGGTTACCGAAGCTGCCCTGCTGCTGGTTGCTGCCGGCCGTGGTACCGCTGCCGGTGCTGCTGCTGGTGCCCGCCGCAGCGTCGCCCGACACCACGGCGCGCAGCGTCTGCGCCAGCTTGGTCGCCTCGGCATTTTTCAGGTAGACCACGTGCACATTGCCCAGTTCCGCCGTCGGCTGATCCAGCTTGGCGATCAGCGACTTGGCCAGATTGGCACGTGCCTGCGACGGCGCGCGCAGCACCAGCGAATTGGTGCGCGGATCCGCCAGTACGCTGACCTTGCCCGAGTCGCCGCTGCCGCTGGCGCCCGGCTCCAGCAGCTTGTTGACCATCGATGCCAGATCGCTGGCGATCGCATACTTGACTGGAATGACGTCGAGGTCAGCCGCCGCCGGTGCGTCCAGCGCGGCGATGATCTTGGCCAGCCGCTTCAGGTTGTCGGCGTAGTCGGTGATGACCACGCTGTTGTTACCGGGGTTGGCGTTGATGGTATTGTTCGGCGAAATCAGCGGGCGCAGCACCGTCACCACATTGTTGGCCGATTCAAAATTCAGATGGAAGATCTGGCTGACGATCTGGTCGCCCTTGATCGCGGTCGGCGCCGAACCGACCTGCGTTGGACCCGATTGCAGCTTGGCTTCCGCTTCCGGCACCACCTTGGCGTAACCGTCGCCACTGACCACGGCATAGCCTTGCAGGCGCAGCGCAGAGGTCAGCAGGCTGAAGGCCTGCGACTTCGATACCGGCTTCTCCGACACCACCGTCAGCGTGCCCTTGACACGCGGGTCGATGACAAAAGTGATGCTGGTGTAATGACCGACCGCCTTGATCACCGATTCGATATCGGCCCCGACGAAATTAAGCGCCGCATCGTCGCTGGCGGCCAGCGCCACGGCCGGCGCCAGCAACAGGGCGGTTGGTGTGGCGGCCATCGCGCAGCACAGCATCGCACCCGCGCTCACACGGCGCAGCACGGGAAGATGGGAGAGGCTCACTGGATGTTTTTTCATGATCTGAGTGTGATTAACTTGGTCGGTACTGCTTATCGGAATTCGAGTGCGATGATGTTCTTGTAGCTGTTTGCCTTGCGCTGGCCCAGCAGGTTCAATAGATTGGCCAGCTGCTCTTCATAACCGGCGGCGGCTTCGGCCTGTCCGGAAAACTGCAAGCGGCCCTGATGCAGGCTGCCGCTGCCGCTCAGCAGCAACGGCCCTTTGACGGAGCTCAGCGCCAGCTGCGCGTCCTGTCCCTTCCAGTCCAGCGCCAGCGCATAACTGCCCAGCGGCCGCAGCGACGACAGGCGCGACGCCATGTCCGTCATTTCCAGTGTGGTGCGGCCGTTGACGGCGATATTCTGCTGCACCAGTGCCAGTTGCAGCGCGGTCCACGACAGCCGCATGCTGCCGCTCGGAGCCACCGTGTTTAGCGGCGCGCCCAGCCCGGCCAGCCCTTCGGCCGGCAGCAGCAGCGCCGACGGACTCAGTTGCCACTGCTTCCAGCTGCCCTTGAACTCGACCGGCTGCGCCAGCGCATCGCGGTTCTCCTCACCGGGTCAGCATACCACCACCTGAGCCGGACCCCAGGCGTTTTTGACGCTGTCCAGGGGATTCGTTCGCTGCTCACCCCGCGCGGGAGGCTGGGATCAGCTGCGCAGGACGTGAT
>JBGSBQ010000078.1:0-10567 GCA_041730475.1 Sphingomonadaceae bacterium | reverse complement strand
ACCAGATCAACGAGGACTGGGATAGTGACCAGTATCCCAGTACGCCCCAGACCTTTAAGTTCGGAGCAGAAGCAGATCCGCGTCAGCGCCGCCGCCGATGCGCTGGTGCTGACCGGCAGCGTCGACGATGCCCCCACCATCGCCCGGGTACGGGTGCGGGCGGGGGCCTTCGTGCGCAAGCCCGCGCTGGCGCGGGCGCTGCAGCGCGTGGAGGGCGCCGCGGCCGCCGCCACGCCGGCCGCCAGCGCTGCCAGTGGTGCCAGTGGTGCCAGTGGTGCCCGCATCGTCAATCTGCTGTCGGTCAGTGCGCCGCAGCAGGTGATGCTGGAAGTGAAAATCGCGGAAGTCTCGAAGTCGCTGCTCGACAAGCTGGAAGTCGGCACTACACTGCGCTATGCATCCGGCAGCTGGGCCACGACGCTGCTGTCAAACTTCCTGACCGGCACCGCGCACGGCCTGTTTGACGCGCGCAAGGCGAACGGCAACCAGCTGACGGCGGAAGCGGAGAAGCAGGATGGGCTGGTGCGCATTCTGGCCGAACCGACGGTGATGGCGATCAGCGGCCAGGAAGGCAGCTTCCTCGCGGGCGGCCGCATTTACATCCCGGTCGGACAGGACAACAACAAGGTCACGCTGGAGGAAAAGGAGTTCGGCGTCGGCCTGCGCTTTACGCCGACGGTGCTGGCCGGTGGTCGCATCAACCTGCGGGTGGCGCCCGAGGTATCGGAACTGTCGCGCGAAGGTATCGGCATTTCGGCCAGTGGTATCTCCAGCGGCGCGCTGCTGCCGCTGGTGACCACGCGGCGCGCCGCGACCACGGTAGAACTGATGGATGGCCAGAGCTTCGCCATCGGTGGCCTGATCAAGAACAACCAGATCACCAATATCCATGGCCTGCCGATTCTGGGCGAGGTGCCGGTATTGGGCGCGCTGTTCCGCAGTACCGACTTCCAGCAGGATCGCAGCGAATTGCTGTTCGTCGTGACGGCCCATCTGGTCAAGCCGCTGCCGCCCAACTACGCGCTGCCGACCGACCGCGTGCAGCCAGTGGGCCGGGCCGACCTGTTCCTGAACGGGCGCATGGAAGGCCGGCCAGTCGCACCGGCCGCCACGCCGGCGCCGCCACCCGCGTTTGAACTGAAGTGAACGGAGCATGCCATGACCCCAGCCCGTCGGCCGTATTGTCTGTTTCATAGGTTTCGTCGGTTGCGCCCGTGGCACCGCTGCCTTGCCCGCCTGCTCACGTGCAGCACCAGCATCGCGCTGGCCGCCTGCGCCCACACCACGCCGGAGTGGGACGCCCACTTCGGCGATGCCACCCGGATCGCGCTGGCGCAGCAGGTGCTCGACCCGCTGGCGGCACAACGCACGGCACCGCCGTTGGGCATGGATGGCCGGGCCGCAGCCGGCGCCTACCAGCGTTACCAGAAATCCAGCAGCGAGCCGGCGCCGGCACCGGCGTCGCTGCTCAGCGTCAGTAGCGGCGGGCGCTGACGCGCCGCCCGATCCCCCTCACAAGGAATGCTCATGAAAGCACTGATGATCAGCAGGGATAGCTTGCTGCACGCCGAAATCGCGGCGCAGGGGTCGGCCCGGATGCCGGCGGTGCAACTGGTGGCGTCGCGCAATGGTCTGCGCGACGCGGTCGAGCGCCTGATGCCGGAGCCGCCGGCGCTGGTCATCTTCGACGCCAGCGATGTGACGGCGGACGAAGCGGAGCTGGTCGAGCGCCTTAGCAAACAGTATCCGGCCGCCTCCTTCATGCTGCTGACCCGTGAGCCGCAGCAGGACTTGCTGATCCGCGCCATGCGGGCCGGCATGCGCGAGGTCCTGCAACTGCCGCTGGTACACCGCGCCTTCCATGAGGCGATGGACCGCATCGAAGTGGCGGCCGGCGTGACCCAGATGCGCGATGGCCGGGTACTCGCCTTCATCGCCTGCAAGGGCGGTAGCGGCGCCACCTTCCTGTCGACCAATTTTGGTTACGCGCTGGCGGCGCTGGCCGAGAAGAAGGTGCTGCTGATTGACCTGCACGGCCAGTTTGGCGACGCCACGCTGTATATCTCGGACCAGAAGCCGGCCATGACGCTGTCCGACATCTGCGCTCAGATCGGCCGCATGGACGGCGCCTTCCTTGATTCCTGCCTGGTGCATGTGGCCTCGAATTTCGGCGTGCTGGCGGCGGCCGACGATCCGAACCACGCCGTCGACATGAAGCCGGAGCACATGGACACCATCCTGCGCGTGGCACGCCAGCATTACGACTTCATCGTGCTCGATGTGGGGCGCCAGATCGACGCCATTTCGCTGCGCGCGCTGGACCAGGCCGACACCATCTATCCGGTGCTGCAACTGGCGCTGCCGGATATCCGCGACGGCCGCCGTCTGCTCGATATCTTCCGTTCGCTCGGTTATCCGTCCGAGCGCACCCGCCTGATCGTCAACCGCTACGAGAAGGGCGGCAAGCTGCGCCTGTCGGACCTCGAGCAGGCGCTGGGGGCCGAGGTGGTGCACACGGTACCGAACGATTATCTGTCCGCTACCGATTCGGTGAATCAGGGCATCCCGGTGTTGCAACTGTCGCGCAGCAGCGCGGTGGCGCGCAGCCTGTCCGATCTGGTGGAGCTGGTGACGGCGCGCCGCGTCTCGGAAAGCAAAGGCTTGTTTGGCCGTCTGTTCGGTCGCGGCGACGGCGACTAGCCGTCAGCCGCCATCTGCCATCCGCATCCAAGGAGAGCATCATGAGTCTACGTGAACGTCTGGCCGTAGCCGACGACGGCCGCACCCATAACGGTGCGCTGCCCGGACTGGCCGCCAGCGCCTATCAGGAGCTGAAGCGCAGCATGCATCAGGCCATTCTGGACCGGATCGACCTTGATCGGCTGCAGCGGTTGACACCCGAACAGTTCAAGCATGAGCTGGCGCTGCTGGTCCAGCGCATCATCGAGGATGAGCGCATTGTGCTGAACCAGCATGAGCGTCACAACCTGGTGCTCGACATCCAGCACGAGATGCTGGGCTTCGGGCCGCTGGAGCCGCTGCTGGCCGATCCCGGCGTGTCGGATATTTTGGTCAATACCTGCTCCAAGGTGTACATCGAGCGCGGCGGCCGACTGGAGCTGACCGGCGTGACCTTCCACGACAACGCGCACTTGATGAAGATCATCGAGAAGATCGTGTCGCGGGTCGGGCGGCGCGTCGACGAATCGAGTCCGATGGTCGATGCGCGCCTGCCTGATGGCTCGCGCGTGAATGCCATCATTCCGCCGCTGGCGGTGGATGGGCCGATCCTGTCGATCCGGCGCTTTGCCGCCAATCCGCTGACCATCGAGCGGTTGCTGGAATACAAAAGCCTGACGCCGCCGATGGTGCAGGTGCTGCAGGCGCTGGGTCAGGCCAAGATCAACATCCTGATCTCGGGCGGCACCGGCAGCGGCAAGACCACCATGTTGAACGTGCTGTCCGGTTTCATCCCGGCCAGCGAGCGCATCGTCACGATCGAGGATGCGGCCGAGCTGCAGATGCGCCAGCCGCATGTGGTGCGGCTGGAAACGCGGCCGCCGAATATCGAGGGCAAGGGTGAGGTCAATCAGCGCTCGCTGGTACGCAACGCGCTGCGCATGCGGCCCGACCGCATCATCCTCGGCGAGGTGCGCGGCGCCGAGGCGCTCGACATGCTGCAGGCGATGAACACCGGCCATGAAGGCTCGCTGGCCACGATCCACTCGAACACCCCGCGGGACGCGCTGGCGCGGCTGGAGAACATGGTCGGCATGGCGGGCGTGAACCTGACCCCGCGTGCCACCCGGCAGCAAATCTGTTCCGCCGTGACGGTGGTGATGCAGGTGTCGCGCCTGACCGATGGCAGCCGCAAGCTGGTCAGCCTGCAGGAGGTGACGGGCATGGAGGGCGACGTGATTGCGATGCATGAGATCTTCCGCTTCGAGCAGACCGGTGTCGATGCCGGCGGCGCCGTGCAGGGGCGCTACTTTGCCACCGGCGTGCGGCCGCGCTTTGCCGACCGCTTGCGCATGTTTGGCGTGGCAGTGCCGGACAGCGTGTTCGACCCCGACAAGATTTATTCGTAACCGGGTGGAGCACACCATGGACTTCGCTTTTAGTGCCTTTGCCGTGCTGCTGTTTGCCGCCGTGATCCTGATGACCGAAGGCGCATGGCTGTGGTGGTCGGCCACGCACGGCGGCGGTGCGCGCCGCATCTCCAAGCGGCTGCGCCTGATGGCGACCCGCGGCGAGCCGGGGGCCGAGCGCGTCACCATCCTGAAGCAGCGCCGCTACAGCCAGTGGCCGGCGCTGGAGCGGGCGCTGCGTCAACTGCCGCAACTGGAACTGCTGGACCGCTTGCTGCTGCAGGCCGGCGTCAGCTGGTCGGTGGCGCAGTTTTTGGGCTGGTCGCTGGCGCTGCTGCTGGCCGGCGTGCTGCTGCCGCAGGGCTGGCACTGGCCGCTGCCGGGGGTACTGGGGGCGATGCTGGTGGCACTGCTGCTGCCGGCCGGATTGCTGCTGCGGGCCCGCAGCGCGCGCCTGCACAAGCTGGAAGCGCAGTTGCCGGAGGCAGCAGATTTTATCGGTCGTGCACTGCGCGCCGGGCACTCGTTTGCCAACGTGTTGCAGATGGTGGGCGAGGAGTTGCCGGAGCCGATAGCCGGTGAATTCAAGGCCGCCTATGAGGAGATCAACTATGGCGTGCCGATGAACGAGGCGCTGCACAACCTGGCGCTGCGGATACCGCTGACGGATCTGCGCTATCTGGTGATTGCGGTGCTGATCCAGCGCGAATCAGGCGGCAATCTGGCCGAAATCCTCGGCAATATCGGCCGCATGATACGGGCCCGCCTGAAGCTGCTGGGACAGGTGCGGGTGATGTCGGCCGAGGGCCGCATGTCGGCCTGGGTGCTGGGATTGCTGCCGCTGGTGGTGATGCTGGCGATGTCGGTGCTGAATCCGAACTACATCAGCGTGCTGTGGACCGATCCGGTCGGGATCCGGCTGCTGTGGTACGCCGGGCTGGCCAGCGTGCTGGGGATTTTATGGATGAATAGCGTGATCCGCATCCGCATCTGAGCACGAGGAGGAGAACAGCATGAATGGATCGCAGATCCTGTTTCTGGTGATCGTGTTTCTGGTGGTGGCGGCGCTGGCGGCGGTGGGCCTGCTGGCGTTTGCCGCGGCGCCGCTGCGGCAGCGGCTGGGCGAATCCGGCCCCGCCGAAGTGCCCGTCGATAGCATGCCGGAGCGCGGCGGTTGGGTCGAACGGGTGGCGCGGGTGGCGCAGCCGTTCACGCGGCTGTCACTGCCCGAGGATGGCTGGGAGCGTTCGCCGTTGCGCACCCGCTTCATGAATGCCGGCTGGCGCAGCGCATCTGCCCCCACGCTGTACTTCGCTACCAAGACCATCCTCGCGCTGGGCATGCCGGTCCTGCTGGCGCTGCTGCTCGGCTCCATGCTGGCGGCCTTGCCCGGCAATCGTCTGCTGTTCATTCTGCTGCTCGGTGCCGGTGCCGGTTACTACCTGCCTAATCTGCTGTTGGCGCGCACGGCGGCGGCGCGGCGGCGCGAGATTTTTGAGAATTTTCCTGATGCGCTGGACCTGTTGACGGTCTGTGTGGAGGCGGGCCTGAGCCTTGAGCGCGCGCTGTCCAAGGTGGCTGGCGAAATCCACATCAAGAGCGTGGCACTGGCGCAGGAGCTGCAGCTGGTACTGATGGAGATGCGCGCTGGCTTCAGCAAGGAGAGGGCGCTGCGCAACCTGGCCTTGCGCAGTGGCGTCGAAGATATCGATACGCTGGTCGCGATGCTGATCCAGTCCGAGCGCTTTGGCACCAGCATGGGCGATTCGCTGCGCGTGCACTCCGATAACCTGCGCAGCAAGCGCAGTTTGCTGGCCGAGGAAGCCGCCGCCAAGATCGCGCTGAAGCTGATGTTCCCACTGATCTGCTGCATCTTCCCGACGCTGATGCTGGTACTGCTGGGACCTGCTGCCTTGCAGATTTTCCGCGTGCTGCTGCCTTCGCTGGCATCGCATTAGTCCCACCCCAACTATCCGAGAGCCGGAGACTTCCTGATGCGTACTTCCTTAACGGTGATTGCCACGGCTTGTGCCGGCATCGTGTTGATGGCCTGTAGTGCCAACGTGATCTTGCCCGCACCGGTGACTGCGGTGGCGCTGCCGGCCAGCGGGCCGGGTGCCGACGGGTATTACGCACTGGGCCGCAACCAGTATGCGGCGCGCCGCTATCCGGAAGCGTTGGCGGCCTACCGGCAGGCGCTGGCCATCGATCCGCGTCACGTCAATGCCCGCAATGGACTGGCGGCGCTGTATGCGGGGCAGGGCGATGTCAGTGCGGCCATCACACTGTGGCAGCAACTGGCGGCAGAACAGGGCAGCAGCCCGGCTGCCGGCAGTGCCTATCTGCTGGCCAATCTCGGATACGCGTACCTGCTCGCGGGCGATACGGCGCAGGCGGTCAGCAAGCTGGAACAGGCCTGCCTGCTGGATCCCCTGAATCCGCTCGGGTGGGAACATCTGGGCATGGCGCTGCAGGCGTCCGGCCTGAGCGAGCGGGCCGCTGCCATGCTGCGGCAGGCAGCGACGCTGCGCGCGCATGATGTGCGGCAGGATATCGCGGCGGCGGCACCGGGCCTGGCTTCGGCGGCACTGGAGCAGGCCGTGGCGCAGGATGGTTTCGAACGTACCTAAGTAATACAGGCCGGGGCCGCGCTGGTACAGGTACGGCGCGTGCTGGCGCGGGCGGCGCTCACCCCTGTATCGGCGCCCGGGCCGATGTCCACCGTGGTGGCGGCGCCGCCGGAAGTTGCAGTGGCGCCGCCAGCCGCAGCAGAGCCGGCGCCGCTGCGCATCGAAATCAGCAACGGTAACGGTATTGCCGGCATGGCGGCACGCACCGCGCGCCTGCTGGAAGGGCCGCAGCTCAAGGTGGTGAGGTTATCGAATGTGCGGCCGTTCGTGGTGCCACTCAGCCGCATCGAATATCACCAGCCGCAGCAGCAGGCTGCGCGCGCGCTGTCCGAGCGGCTCGGCGGGATGCAACTGGTGGCCCAGCCGGACGACCGTCGCAGCGATGTGCGCATCATCCTCGGACGCGACCTGCGCCGCGTAGCACCGAGCGTCACTGCCGCGCAGCCGGCGGGATCGAGTGCCGGCTTCCCATAAAAAAAACGTCCGGGCGCGCCCGGACGGAAAAAACACACCCATGTGTTTTCGGCAGGCTAGTGCCAGCGCACGCTGCCCAGCCCGCGGGCGCTGGCATTGCGGTTGGCTGGATTGCCATAAACAGTAGCGGAACCAAGGCCGGTCAGCTTCAGGTTCGCGCTGTTCTTTGCGTACATGCTGGCGCTACCAAGGCCACTCATGTTGACGTCAATCTGGTCTGCCTGCAGGTGCCGCGCATCGAGACTGCCGACGCCACCGAGATCTGCATGCAGTGCTTTACTGTGTCCTGTGACTTCGATATGACCGGCGCCGCGCAGGGCCAGGTCGACGTTGTCGCTGTCACCCAGTGCGATGTTCATCGCACCGACGCCGCCTAGCTTGAGCGTCACATTGCGGTACTGTGCATTCAGCTTCACGGCACCCGCGCCTTCCAGTGCCAGGCGCAGCTTGTCGCCGCTGAAGCCACTGACGTCGGTGGCGCCGACGCCGCCCGATACCAGTTCCTGCAAATTCGGCAGCGTCAGCTCGGCGCGCAGTTCGTTGCGACCGAAGTGCACCCCTTTGAAATTGGTGCCGATGTGGAGCGTGTCGCCCTGCTGTTCCACGATGACTTGGTCGAGGTAGCGCGGCTCGCCGTACAGTGTCAGCCCAGCCGGGCCTTGCTTGACTTTGAGGCTGATCACGCCATCGAGATTAACCTTGACGGTGCGGGCATCGACGCTGCGGTTGCTGCTGATGACGTCATCGGCCAGCGCGGTCGTCGCGCCGCTGCACAGTGCCGTGGCCAGTATCGCTGCTTGAATAATCCGCTGCATGATGCGCTCCGTTCAGGGGTGGGAGATCAGTTGCCCAGTGCTGCTTTTTGTGCGGCGGTGAGGCGCTTGGCGCTGACCGTGACGACCTGCATCTTGCTGTTGTCGACCTTGACGATAGTGGTCGCGACAGCGGCGGCATCGTTGGCGGCGGCGGTAGCGAAGCTGGTGACGCTGGCCAGTGCAACAGCGATGACGAAGATGGCTTCCATGTTTTTTGCGATGTTCATTTTGAGCTCCTTGGGGTGGTTAGTTCGTTGCGATGAGTGAACTATAGACAAGGGCCTGCTGGACATCTATCGGGATGCGATGAACTGCGTTTTTGGCGGGGCAGACTGCAGATTCGGCACGTCGGTCAGGCGCGGCACACGGCCGCCTCGCTGCGCGGATAGAGCTCGGTGAGCCAGGCGGCGACGGCCTGGAAACGGGCGATCGACGCAGCATCGCGATGACTGAGCAGCCACAGTTCGCGCCGGACTTCGATGCCGGCGCTGAGGCGGTGCAAGCCCGGCTGTTCGCCCATCAGGCAAGGCAGCAGGGCCAGCCCGAGGCCGGCGCGGCAGGCCCGCACCATGGTGCTGAGACTATTCAGCCGCAGCAGCTGCAGCGGCTGCGGTTGCAGCCGTGCCACCCAGCGCATCTCCGGCAGCGTGGACAGCGTATCGTCATAGGTCAGCCATGCTTGCTCGCCCCATTGTTCGGGGCCCAGCTGCGCGTACTGCGCGCCGCCGTAGACGGCAAAGGACAGGTCGCCCAGCTTGCGCATCAGCAGCGCCGCATCGTCGCCGGGCTGGCCCAGGCGCAGCGCGAAATCGGCTTCGCGCCGCGTGAAGGACAGGTTGCTGTTTTCCGCCTGCAAGAACAATTGCAAATGCGGATGTTGGGCATGCAGCGCGGGCAGGTGCTCGACCAGCCAGTAATCGAACAGGAAATCAATGGCGGTAACGCGCACCGGACCTGCCGTCGCATCGGCCTCTTGCGACGAGGCTTGCAGCATGCTCTGCACATTGCCGTAGACGGCCTCGCCGTGCTCGACAAAAACCTGACCGGCATCGGTCAGTTGGTAGCCGGTGGTGTCGCGGATGAACAGGCGCAGCTTCAGCGCCTTCTCGGCGGCGGCGATGCGGCGGCTGATCGTGGAGCCATCCAGTCCCAGCCGGCGTCCGGTCGCACTCATGCTGCCGCTGCGGGCCAGATCGAGGATCAGCGGGATGTCGTTCCAGTCAAATTCGTTACTCGTTGCCATTGCAACAATGTAACACGGTGCCTGGGGCGGCCGCATCGACTAAAGAGCATACCTCGAATGAGTCAGCGGGCGGATTTTCACGTTTGCTTACATCCGGCTCAGAAAGGACGGAGGCGCGCCGGTATAATCGGGGCGCCCCCACATTGTTCAGGAGTATCAAGATGACTTACCTTCGCGCCCTGCGTCTGGTGTGCTGTGTCGCCGCTGTTGCCAGCGCAGTGCCAGCCCAGGCAGAAAGTTTTGCCTCCTCCGCGTCCAGCGCTGCGTCGGCATCCAGTGGCAGCATTTCCGACTCGCTGGCCGGTTCCAGTAATAGCTCGGGCGGCAAGACCAAGGTCGCCACGGGGGACTACCGCATCATCCAGATCGCCCAGTTGCCCGACAAAGCAGGGTTCACGCGCCTGACGCTGCAGGCGGCCGCCGCCGAAGAGCGGCTGACGCTCGATTTGCCGGCCCGTATCGCCACGGAGCAACAATTGGCGACAGGGGCACTGGTGCACGTCGAAAACCGCGTCTACGGCTTTGAATTCGCCCGCAGCGATACGCGCCAGGCCTTCTTCCTCGCGCTGGCTGACGACTGGTACCGCGACCTCGCGGCCCGCCCGGTCGGCATCTGAGGTGCGGGTCCGGCACGCGCTGCTGCTGGCCGTGATGTGGCTGGGTGCGGTGCAGACCCGGGCACACGCGGGCGCGTTGGCCTTTTGTGACCGCGCCCACGAACTGAGCGCCAGTCAGCAGGATCGTTTGTTGCGCGTTGCCGCCGTGGTGCGCGAGGAGCTCGATGCGCTGGATGTCCTCGCCGGGCCAGGCCAGGGCACGGCCCTGATCAGCCGTTCCGGGCTGGATCTGGACCGGTTTCGACTCCGCTATTCGCACGCCGCGCTGGCGACGCGCGGCGCGCACGGCTGGAGCGTCCGCCAGCTCTACTTTGCGTGCGACGAAAGCCGGCCGCGTATTTATGATCAGGGCCTGGCTGGCTTCACGATGGGGATCGACAACCCGGCGCTCGGCTATGTGTCCATAGTCTACCTGCCGGGGCCGGCCGGGCGGGCGCTGCGCGATGCCGCACTCGACAGCCCGCGCAGCCTGCGCCTGCTGGGCGCCAGTTACAGTGCCAACGCCTACGCCTTCAGTACGCGCTACCAGAACTGCAACCAGTGGGTGGCCGAAATGCTGGCCTCGGCATGGGGCGAGCTGGCCGACGGCGCGCAGTTGCGCGAGCGGGCCCAGCAATGGCTGCAAGCGGCGCGTTACCAGCCGGCCCCGGTCGACGTCGGCTCGCACTGGCTGATGTTCGCCGCGCCCATGGTTCCGTTG